>CALMNV010000061.1 GCA_937873285.1 uncultured Intrasporangium sp.
GCGAGGGCCTGGGAGAGGCGGACGCTGTCGCCGCTGGTCTGGCAGACGTGGGCGTGGTGCAGCAGCCGGTCGACTGTGGCGGTGGCCAGCGTCTTGGGCATCAGCTCGTCGAACCCGGATGGGTGCAGGTTCGAGCTGATCGCGACCGACCGCTAAATGACGCCGGCTTCGTCGAGGCGGACGACCTCGCGGGGCAGAGTCGACAGCGGCACACCGAGCCGTTCGGCGAGGTCGCTCACGCCATACTCGGTCAAGGGTCAGGCGACCTCGCCAACCTCCTCCGGCACGGCCACAGGTCCCGCGGTCCGTCGCCTCGGCACGGGCAGTGCTCGCGTCTTGACGAGTTCTTGATGTCGTCGATGCAGCGCCTCGCCGGTTTGGGTGGAAGGATGCTCGTCCTGTGAAGGACGAAACGAGCCATCCTCCCTCCTCGCGAGTCGGGCTGGTCCTCGGCGCCCTCGGAGTCGTGTTCGGCGACATTGGCACCAGCCCCTTGTACGCCCTGCAGACCGTGTTCTCGATCGACCACAACATGGTCAAGACCAGCCCGGGTGACGTGTACGGCGTCATATCCCTGGTGTTCTGGTCCATCACCATCGTCGTGTCGGTCAAGTACGTCGCGTTCGTCCTGCGGGCCGACAACGACGGCGAGGGCGGGGTGATGGCGCTGGCGGCACTGGCTCGCGGTGCCGTCAGGCCCGACGGGAAGCGGTTCGCCCTCGTCATGCTCCTCGGAGTCCTGGGCGCATCCCTCTTCTACGGCGACAGTGTCATCACCCCAGCCATCTCCGTCATGTCCGCCATCGAGGGCCTGTCGGTCAGCGCACCCGCGCTCGACCACCTGGTGGTGCCGGTCGGCGCCGCCATCATCACGGTGCTGTTCGCAGTGCAGCGCTACGGCACCACCCTGGTCGGCCGCTTCTTCGGCCCCGTCATGCTGCTCTGGTTCATCGTCCTGGGCGCGCTCGGCGCCGGGCAGATCGTCCGGGACCCGGCCATCCTCGGCGGCCTGTCTCCCCACCACGCCGTCCTGTTCGCGCTCGACCACCCGGCGGTCGCCTTCGTCGCCATGGGTGCCGTGGTGCTGTCCATCACCGGTGCCGAAGCGCTGTATGCCGACATGGGCCACTTCGGCCGCGGCCCCATCAGCAAAGCGTGGTTCTTCCTCGTGTTCCCAGCCCTCACCCTGAACTACCTCGGGCAGGGCGCGCTCATCCTCGACGACCCGGCCACCGCGACGAGCCCGTTCTTCCACCTGGCGCCCGACGCCCTCGGGATCCCCTTGGTCGTCCTCGCCACCGTGGCCACGGTCATCGCCTCCCAGGCCGTCATCTCGGGCGCGTACTCGGTGTCCAGGCAGGCCGAGCGGCTCGGATACCTGCCTCGGCTCACCGTCCGGCATACCTCCGGACACGAACGCGGCCAGATCTACGTGCCCGCGGTGAACTGGACCCTGTTCGTCGGGGTCATGGTGCTCCTCGTCGCGTTCCAATCCTCCGAAAGGCTCGCCACCGCCTACGGGCTCGCGGTCACCGGCACCTTCCTCATCACGACCACCCTGTTCCTCATCCTCGCCGAGTCCGCGTGGGGGTGGGGTCGCGGACGCCTCGCCGCCATCGGCGTGCCCCTGGCCGTGCTCGAGCTCACCTTCTTCGGCGCCAACCTGACCAAGGTCGCCCACGGTGGATGGCTGCCGCTGCTCATCGCGGTCCTGGTCGCCACCATCATGCTGACCTGGCAGACCGGCCGCACGCTCGTCACCGAGCGCCGGGCCACGATGGAAGTCCGCTGGCCCCGTTCGTCCAGTGGCTCGCGACAGGCCCGGTCTCCCCAGTGCCCGGCACCGCCGTCTTCCTCCACCCCGACAAGACGTCGGCGCCGCTGGCCCTGCGGGAGAACGCGACGTTCAACCACGTCATCCACCGGACCGTCCTCATCGTGTCGGCCAGCCCCCTCGACGTCCCATTCGTCGACGACGCCGACCGCGTCGAGGTCGACCACCTCGGTGACCCGTACGACGCGATCACCCACCTGACGCTGCGGTTCGGATTCCGGGAGGACCAAGACGTGCCTCGCGCCCTGAGACTGGCCAAGGGCCAGGGGCTCATCGACGTCGACCCAGACGACGCGTACTACTTCCTGTCCCGCATCACCCTGCAGCGCGGGCACGACAACGGCATGCCGGCGTGGCGCAAACGCCTCTTCCTCGTCCTGGCGCACAACGCCGCCTCCCCCATCGAGTACTTCAGGCTGCCGCAGGAGCGCACCGTCGCCATGGGTGCGACCGTCATGCTGTAGCCGGCGTCCGACCCCGGGCCCACACCACTGCTCCGAGCCGCCCCGGCCCTCGTGGGATAGCCACACGAGGGACGTCATCGCGCGAGTACTCATCGGCACGCTCTCTCAGGACGAGGCCGGGCTCTACGTCACGCTGGGTGCGTTCAGCGCGGACGCCATCGCGCTCGAGAGGGAACGGCAGAGCCTGCGCCTCCTCTCCGGAGCAGACCTGACCAGCCTCACCTTGGAGCACTACGACGCCCTTACCCCGCGCTGGCGGAGCCGTATGCCGCTGCGCCGGGTCCTCGTCGTCGATCGCGACCCAGAGGCCGGCTGAGTTCGAGTCGCTGACCGGCCGGACGGGTGAGGCGCGGAGGCGCCGGTCTCTGGCGTGGCCGGGTCGCCGTCAGGGAGCGGACGGTTAGGGTTCATCCATGGAGGAGCCACCGATCGTCCTCTCGGACCTCTACGCCGCGACGCAGCTGATCGTGCGCACGGACGTGATGGCTCTGGTCGTCCTCCTCGCGTCCGCCGCGGCATGGCTCGGCTCCGGCTGGCTGCAGGCCAGGGCCGCCGCCCCCGGTGCCTCACACTGGTCCTGCCTGCGGGCAGGGCCGCGACTCCTCGTCGGCCCCCGGGGGACCGGACCCCGCGCGAGGATGCGGGCGGCGGCATACCCAGCGGAGACACCCGCAAGGCAGGCCACATCGCTGGCGGGGCTCGTCCCCGACTCGCTGGCGGCAGCGTCCCGCACGGTGACGCTCGGCGTGCTGCTGCCGGGCGCGGCGCTGGGCGCGGCCTTCCTCGTCCGGTCGGGCCACCTCCCCACCGGCTGGGCACAAGGAGTGCTGGCCGCCGCCAGCCTCGTGACTGTGGCCGGCCTCGTCGTCACCGTGGCCCGGCTGAGGCGCACCGAGGGACGCCGCGACTGGCTGGCCGCCCGCGGGCCCCACCTGACGGCGGCCACACTGGCCGGCGAGGTGCTCCTCGTGGGCGCGTCCCTCGCCACCGTCTGGGCCATCACCCACACGGAGGGGGCGCCGACGAGCCTGCTCGACATCGCGGCAGCCAGCCTGGCGGCGCGGGCGGCGACACTGCTGCGGCTTCCGCCCGCCGGTCTCGTCGTGGCAGACGTGGCGTTCGTGACGCTGCTCATCGGGATCGGCGTGTCGCCCGCGGCTGCAGTCGCCGCCGTGGCCGTGTGGCGCGCGGGCCTGGCGACCGTCTGGGTGGTGACCTCTGCCACGCGCCTCCGCCGGCCCCACACCGACCCGCCACCGCTTGGGCTCTCGAGCGAGCCGACCGGGTCGCCGCTGGGCGAGTGGTTCCACCGCGGGGTGTTCCGAGCACTCGGGGCCCTCCCACCTGCGGCTGCGGCGGCGGTGCGAGCGCGGGTCTTCCAGACCCTCTTCTCCATGTCCGAGGACCCGTGGCGCTACGACACCATGCCCTACGAGTCGCGCAAGCGGCAGCAGCTGCTGGAGCACCTGCCAGCCGAGGCGGGTGTGGTCGTGGAGGTGGGATGCGCGGACGGGCACAACCTGTTGGCGATCGGTCGGACGCACCCAGAGGCACAGGTGGTCGGCGTCGACATCAGCGCCAAGGCGGTCGCCGCCGCCGCGGCGCGGGCGGTGGACGTGCCCAACGTCACGGTGCTGCAGGCCGATGCCCGCTCCGCTCCGGCCGTGCTGGCCCGAGCCGGCATCGAGCGCGTCGACGTGCTCGTGCTGGCCGAGATCCTGTACTACATCGGTGGGCCCAGGCAGGTCGAGACGGAGCTCGCGTCGCTGGCGCCCCTGCTCGCGCCGGGCGGCACGGTGATCTTCGTGCACCAGGCCTCCCACGCGGACCGGCTGCATGCCGCCGCTGTGCGAGGCCTGCGCTGCCGCACCGTCCAGCGGCTAGCCGTCGACGACGCGGAGCGTCCCTATGTCGTCGAGGTCGCCCGACCCTGACGCACGGACTGCGTCTCGGGGCACGGACTGCGTCTCGGGGCACGGACTGCGTCTCGGGGCACGGACCGCCCGGCGCGGGGCAGTCGCTGCCCCGAAAGGCAGCCCGGCGAGCCAAGGGCAGCCCGGCGAGCCAAGGGCAGCCCGGCGAGCCAAGGGCAGCCCGGCGAGCCAAGGGCAGCCCGGCGCTCAGGACAGCAGCGCCCAGACCGGCCCGGCGGCGATCCCGAGCGCCACGCTGATCGCCGCCCCGACGAGAGCGGCCCAGCGCGCGGTCGGCAACGGCGAGAATGCGCCGCGCACCGGCCGCTCCTTGGCCCGGAAGACCGGGATGATCCAGCGCAGGTAGTAGAAGAGGCTGACGACCGAGTTGACCAGCACCGCGGCGGCGAGCCACCCCGCGCCGCCGTCCCACGCGGCAGACGCCGTGGTCAGCTTGCCGACGAACACGGCCGTGGGGGGCGTCCCCACGAGCCCGAGCAGCACGACGAGGAGCGCCCCTCCGAGCGCCGGCTCGGCGCGCCCGAGCCCGGTGAAGGCGGCGAGATCGCGGCACCGCGGCAGCGCGGCGGCGACGGCGAAGGCGGCGATGTTGGTCACGGCATACCCAGCGAGGTAGTAGAGCAGCGATGGCGAGGCCAGGTCGCTGCGGCCGACCACCGCCACCGGCACGAGCAGGTAGCCCGCCTGGCTCACCGTCGACCAGCCGAGCAGGCGCCGGGGGTCGTCCTGCCAGTATGCCGCCAGGTTCCCCATCGTCATGGTGAGCACGGCGAGCACGGCGACGAGCGCAGACCCCGGTATGCCGTCGGGCAGCAGGTCGACGAAGCGGTACACCGCGAGGACCCCGCCCACCTTGGGCACCGTGGTCACGAACGCGGCCACGGTGACGCCCGAGGCCTGAGCGGCGTCGGGCACCCAGAAGTGCGCGGGCACCGCGCCGACCTTGAACATCACGCCGGCGAGCACGAGGACCGCCCCTGCCGCCACCGCCCCCGCGGGCGCGGTGCGCAGCGCCGGCGCCAGCACGTCGTAGCTCGTCTCACCGCCGACTCCGTAGAGCAGCGCGACCCCGAGCAGCAGGCCGATCCCGGCCAGCGCGCCCAGCAGGTAGGTCTTCATCGCCGCCTCCGCTGCGCCACCCGTGCGCGCCAGACCGATGAGCGCGTAGAGCGGGATGCTGGTCAGCAGGAAGCCCGCGACGAGCACCTGCAGGTCACGGCCGCCGGCCATCACCTGAGCTCCCGCCGAGGCCAGCAGCATCAGGGCGTACATCTCGCCCTCGCGCGGCGACCCGGCCAGCTCGTCCCTGGCGAGGAGCAGCAGGAGCCCGGCGGAGGCGGTGACCACGAGCCGGGCGGCGCCCGTCATCGGGTCGACGGCGAAGGTGCCGGCGAACGCCATCGCCGGCCCCGCCGCCAGCCCGGCGACCGCGGTGGCCGCAGACGCCACCAAGGCCGCGGCCGCGACGGCGCGGGTCAGCCACAGGCGCCTCCGGGGGAGGAACGAGCCGGCCAGCAGGATGACCATCGCCCCGCCGACCAAGAGCATCTCGGGCACGAGCGCCTCCGGCCGCATCGGCATCGCCGCGACCTCGGCCGTCCCCGACGCCCACACCGTCGCCGCACTCATCGACCCCGCCCCCGGCCTAGCGCCCGACCAGGCCGACGAGCACGCGGGACGCCGGCTCGATGAGGTCGAGGATGACCCGTGGCCACACGCCGATGAGCAGCGAGAGCGCGAGGAGCGGCGCGACGGCGGCCAGCTCGGCGGCATACAGGTCGGGGAAGCGCGACGAGCTGCCGCGCAGCGGGCCGGTGAACACCCGCTGGTAGGCGCGCAGGAACAGGCCGGCAGTCACGAGGATGCCCACCAGGCCCACCGCGGTGACCGGGGCGGCCGCGATGCTGCCCGTGAAGATCTGGAACTCCGCGATGAACCCGGAGAGGGCGGGCAGCCCGAGCGAGGCGAACGCGCCCACGACGAAGAGGAGCGCGAAGCGCGGCGCCGGCCCGGCGAGCCCCCCGAAGCCGTCGAGGTCGTAGCTGCCGGCCCGCTCGTAGAGCACGCCGGCGAGCAGGAAGAGCGCGCCGGTGACGAGCCCGTGGCTGACCATCTGCGTGACCGCCCCGGTCACCGCCAGCTCACGCACCTGGGCATCAGTGCCCCCGAGGCCGGCCACGCCGACGGCCAGCACGACGTAGCCCATGTGGTTGACCGACGTGTAGGCGATCATTCGCTTGAGGTTGGTCTGCGCCAGGGCGACGAAGGCCCCGTACAGCACCGACACGAGGCCGATGACGATGACGACCCAGGCCCAGGCCCGCCAGGCCTCCGGCAGCATCGGCATCGCGATCCGCACGAAGCCGTAGGTGCCCATCTTCAGCAGCACCGCCGCGAGCACGGCCGAGCCGACCGCCGGGGCGTCGGTGTGCGCCGGCGGCAGCCAGGTGTGAAACGGCACGGTCGGGGTCTTGACGAAGAGCCCGAGCAGGATGGCGGCCAGCACGAGACCGCCCATGACGCCGCTGCCGTCGAGCGGCGCGGCAGCCACCAGCTCCGGGATGTCGAAGGTGCGCGGGTCGGCTGCCACGTAGAGCCCGATGAAGCCCAGCAGCAGCGCCAGCGAG
>CALMNV010000062.1 GCA_937873285.1 uncultured Intrasporangium sp.
GACGGACACCGCCTCGCTGACGCGCTCGATCATCTGCTCTTCGTGGACGTCGTACTCGTCGCGGATCTCGCCGACGATCTCTTCCAGGATGTCCTCGATCGTGATGAGGCCGGCCGTGCCGCCGTACTCGTCGACGACGATCGCGAAGTGGCTCTGCTCGCGCTGCATCTCCCGCAGCAGGTCGTCGACCGGCTTGCTCTCGGGCACGAAGTGCATCGGCCGCATCACCTCCGTCGCGGGTCGTCGACCGTCGTCCGGAGCGGCGGTCAGGCGCCGGGCGACGTCCTTGAAGTAGAGCAGCCCGAGCACGTCGTCGGAGTCCTCGCCGACGACCGGGATCCGGGAGAAGCCCGATCGGAGGAAGAGCGACATGGCGCTGCGCAGCGACTTGCCCGCCTCGATCGTGACCATGTCGGTGCGCGGCACCATGACGGCGCGCGTGCGGGTGTCCCCGAGCTCGAAGACCGAGTGGATCATGTCCCGCTCGTCCTCCTCGATCACGGCGGACTCGCCGGCGATGTCGAGCAGGTCCCGCAGCTCGGCCTCGGTCTGGAAGGGCCCGTCGGCATACCCCTTCCCAGGGGTCACCGCGTTGCCGAGGGCGACGAGCACCTTCGCGATGGGGCCGAGCACCTTGCGCAGCCCCACCGCGACCGGAGCGCTCCACAGCGCCACCGTGTCGTAGTGCTGACGGCCGAGGGTGCGGGGGGACACGCCGACCACGACGAAGGAGACCACGGCCATGATGGCGATGCTGATCCACAGCGCCGCCTGCGTGGAGGCCGTGACCCCGGCGACGGCCAAGGTGACGAGGACGGCCGCCGCCGCCTCGGCAGCGACCCGCAGGAAGGTGATGACCGCCAGGTATGCCGACGGGTCGGCCAGGACGGTCAGCAGTGACCGGGACCCGGAGCGTCCCTCGTCGAAGAGCTCCTGGGCTCGGACCCGGGACATGCGGAAGAGGGCGGCCTCCGCGGCGGCGAGGAGGAAGGCGACGGCGACGCTGGCAGCTGCCGGCAGCACGAGGGCGGGGATCATCCGTCAGCCGCTCGGGCGGTTGCGGGTGGCGAGGAAGGTCAGCAGCAGCTGCCGCTGCAGCTCGAACATCTCCCGCTCCTCGTCCGGCTCGGCGTGGTCGTAGCCGAGCAGGTGCAGGATGCCGTGGGTGGTGAGCAGCAGCAGCTCCTCGACGGTCGCGTGCCCGGCCTCGGCCGCCTGCCGTGCGGCGACGGCGGGACACAGGACGACGTCGCCGAGGATGCCCTCCTCCGGGTCCGCGTCCTCAGAGCCGAGCCGCAGCTCGTCCATGGGAAAGGACATCACGTCGGTCGGTCCGGGCAGGTCCATCCACTGCCGGTGCAGCAGCTCCATCGCACCCTCGTCGACGAGGGTGATGCACAGGTCCGCCTCGGGATGGACCCGCATCTGCTCGAGCACGTAGCGGGCGCAGCCGAGCAGCTCCAGCTCGTCGACCTGGTGCTCGCTCTCGTTGAGCACGTCGATGCTCATCGCCGGCTCATCGCGGCTGGTCCGGGTGCGGGAGGGTCCGGACCGGGCGGGGCGCCCGCTCGCGCTTCGCGCTGCGAGCGTCCTCGAGGGCGTAGGCGTCGACGATCGCGCTGACCAGGCGGTGCCGCACCACGTCGACGGAGGTCAGCTCGGCGAAGTGGACGTCCTCGATGCCGTCGAGGATGCTGCGCACGACCCGCAGGCCCGAGCGCGTCCCGCCGGGCAGGTCGACCTGGGTGATGTCGCCCGTGACCACCATCTTGGACCCGAAGCCGAGGCGGGTCAGGAACATCTTCATCTGCTCGCTCGAGGTGTTCTGCGCCTCGTCGAGGATGATGAACGCGTCGTTGAGCGTGCGGCCGCGCATGTACGCCAGGGGCGCCACCTCGATCGTGCCCGATGCCATCAGCCGGGGGATCGTCTCCGGGGCCACCATGTCGTGCAGCGCGTCGTAGAGCGGCCGCAGATAGGGGTCGATCTTGTCGTTGAGGCTGCCGGGGAGGAAGCCCAGCCGCTCCCCCGCCTCGACGGCCGGACGGGTCAGGATGATCCGGTTGACCTGCTTGGCCTGCAGGGCTGCCACTGCCTTGGCCATGGCCAGGTAGGTCTTGCCCGTGCCCGCCGGGCCGATGCCGAAGACCACGGTGTGCTCGTCGATGGCGTCGACGTAGCGCTTCTGGTTCAGCGTCTTGGGCCGGATGGTGCGCCCCCGGTTGCTCACGATGTTCATCGTCAGCACGTCGGCGGGCCGCTCGACCGTCTGCGCACGCAGCATGGAGATGGACCGCTCGACGGCGTCCCGGTTGAGCGGCTGGCCGGTCGTCACGATGGTGACCAGCTCGTCGATGAGGTTGTCGATCACCTGCAGCTCGTCGGCCGGGCCGGTGAAGGTCATCGCGTTGCCCCGCACGTGTGCCTCCACCCTCGGGAACTGCCGCTCCATCGTGCGGAGCAGCTCGTCACGGGGCCCGAGCAGGGTCACCATCTCGATCGGCGGGGGGAGCTCGCGGGTGAGGACCGGCGCGCCCTGGCCCTCGGCTGTCATGGGGTCGGCGTCATTCATCTCACCCCCAGTCTACGAGCGTCTCTGCCCGGCGAGGGTCAGCGCTCCGCCAGCTCTGTGCCGCCGAGCACGTGCACGTGCGCGTGGAAGACGCTCTGGCCGGCTCCCCTGCCGGTGTTCGCGACGATCCGGTGGTCCGTGGCGATGCCCTCCTGCTCGGCGACCCGGCCGACAAGGGCGAACACGTCAGCCAGGTCCTCGGTGGAGCTGCGCGCCAGCGCCCCGATGTCCGGCTCATGGCGCTTGGGCACGACGAGCACATGGACCGGCGCGGCCGGGTTGATGTCACGGATGGCGATGGAGCGCTCGCTCTCGGCCACGCGCGGGGACGGCACGTCGCCGGCGACGATCCGGCAGAAGAGGCAGTCTGCGGTCATACCGCAACCATAGGCAGGCGGCGGGCAGGCGGCTGCCGCCTGATGTCAACCGGGAAGCGGGCAGAGGCGTCAGAAGGCCGTGAGAACGTTGAGCATGACCTCCTCCGGACGGCGGGTCGGTGACGAGGCATCGCGACCGGCATACGGCCAAGGCGCTTCTGCCGCCCTCCCGGCGGACCCCGACCAGGCCGTCACGCAGCTGTATGCCGCCCACTGGCACCGGCTCGTGCGCCTCGGCTGGCTGCTGTTGCGCGATCAGGCCGCCGCCGAGGACGCGGTCCAGGACGCCTTCGTCGCCACCCACCGCAACTGGGCGTCCATCCGCGACTCCGGCCGGGTGGTCGGCTACCTGCAGACGGCGGTCCTCAACCGCTGCCGCTCGGTGCAGCGTCACGATGTCGTCGCCCAGCGGCAGGCCGCCCGGGATGCGGGCAGCCCGGACGCCCCGGGGCGCGCCGTCGTCAGCAGCGCGGAGACCCAGGTGCTCGCGAGCGACGCCCGCCGGGCGATGCTGGCCGCTCTGGGCGCCCTGTCCACGCGCCAGCGTGAGGTGCTGCTGCTGCGCTACTACCTCGACCTCTCCGAGGCGCAGATCGCCTCGGCCCTCGACATCTCGGCCGGCTCGGTGAAGGCGCACGCCTCCCGCGGCCTGGCCGCCCTTCGCCACAGTCTGGAGCAGTCATGACCCCCCTGCGCAGCACCCGCCCGAGCAGCGGCGAGGACCCCCGCGACCCACAGGCCCAGCGCGACCCGCAGGATCCCGTCCTGATCGGCGCCGCCCTGCACCCGGTCGAGGACCGTCTGCGTGCGGAGCTCGCCGCCGAGGCGCAGACGATCAGCCCTCGCCACCGGCTCGACGCCATCCTCGCTGCCGCGGGGGAGGCCGATGTCGCCGACCGGAGGCGTCGGAGCCGGCGCTGGCTCGCCCCCGTCGCGGCGGCCGCGTCGGTGGCGGCCATCGCCGTCGGCGTCTGGGCTGCCGACCGGCCTCAGGATGGGCCGCCCCCCGTCGCCGCGCCCACGAGTGTCGTGACGCCGCCTCCTGCGACGGCCCCGAGCAGCCCGGCCCCGCCGACGAGCGTGCCCACCGCGTCGGCGACGACCTCGCCGGCAGCGACGGCGAGCGGGTCCGGCGCCCCCGCGGCCAGCCAGTCCCCGGCGCCGCCGCCCGCGCCCGGGCAGGTCCAGCTGCCCGTCTACTTCGTCGGGCCGCTCGCGGCCGGCGGCACTCGGCTCGGTCTCTTCCGTGAGTTCGCACCGGCCACCGTCGCGCCCGACGACAAGGCGCTCGCCGCCGTCCGGCGGGCCATGGCGCCGCTGCCGGGCAGCACGTACCGCGAGCTGTGGCGCGGCCGGCAGGCCCTCGCCGTGAGCGCCTCCACCACGGCCATCACCGTGCGGCTGACCGGCCCGGCCGCCACGGCCGACGCCGCCGAGGGGCGCTTCGCCGTCCAGCAGCTGGTGTGGACCGCCACGGCAGCGGTCGGTCGGGGCAACCTGCCGGTCACATTCGTCGTGGACGGCTCGACGGTCGTGGCGACCGGCCAGCCCACGTCGCGGGCCTACACCCGGCCGGCGACCCCGATGGACGTCGCGACGCTGCTCGCGCCGCTGTGGATCGACACGCCGGGCCGCGGCGAGCGGCTCGCCGCCGGCAAGCCGTTCACGGTGAGCGGCCAAGCGAGCACCTTCGAGGCCAACGTCCAGTGGGAGGTGCTGCGCGGCGCCACCTCGGTCGCCAAGGGATTCACGACCGCGACCGCTGCCGGGCCCGCCCGCGGCGGCTACCGGTTCTCCGCTCCCGCCCTGCCGGCCGGCGACTACGTCGTGCGGGTGCTCGAGGCCAGCATGGCGGACGGGTCGGTCTTCGCCGAGCAACGGGTGCCGGTCGTCCTGCAGTGAGCTGAGCCCCCGTCGGGGCGGTGAAGGCGCGCCGGGGCGGCCGATCACCGCCAGCGCTCGGCGGCGCTCAACACGGCCAGCGCCGCCGGGCCCGCGGAGGAGGCACGCAGGATGGTCGGGCCCAGCCGCACCGGACGGGCGCCTGCGTCGCGCAGCGCCTCGAGCTCGGCCGGGGCGATGCCGCCTTCGGGGCCGACGACGACGAGCACGTCCCCCTCCGCGGGCAGGCTCACCGCGGCCAGCGGCTCGGCGGCCTCCTCGTGGAGCACCAAGGTCAGAGCGGCGCCGCCGACCCGGGCTGCCAGGGTCCGGGTCGTGTGCGGGGGGCAGACCAGCGGCATGCGGCATCGCCTGGACTGCTTCGACGCCCGGGTCACCACGGCTGCCCACTTGGCGAGCGACCGGTCCACCCGGTCGGGGCGCCACACCACGACGCTGCGCTCGGCCTGCCACGGCACGATCTCGTCGACGCCGATCTCGGTCGCCGTCTCGACGGCCTGCTCGTCACGGTCGCCCTTGGCGAGCGCCTGCACGAGCACCAGGCGAAGCGCCGGGGCCGGCTCGTCCGTCACCTGCAGGACACGACCGCGCACCGATGCCCGGTCGACCGCCTCCGCCTCCGCCAGCACCCGCCGGCCGGCGCCGTCCGAGACAAGGTAGCGCTCGCCTGGGCGCAGCCGCACCACCGTGGCGGCGTGCCGACCCTCCTCGCCCCCGAGGACCAGGGTGCTCCCCGGGGTCGCAGCCCGCACGGCCTCCGGCTCGCCGAGGAAGAGCTGGGCGGTCACCGCAAGGTCACTTCTGCTTGAAGGCGTCCCGCACCTTGCCGAAGAGGCCCTTGTTCGGCGTGAGGCGCCCCTCGGGGCGCTCCTCTCCCCGCAGCGCGGCGAACTCACGCAGCAGGTCCTCCTGCTCCGGCGTGAGCCGCGTCGGGGTGAGGACGGCGGCGTGGACGAGGAGGTCACCGCGGCCGCCGTGCCGCAGGTGGGTCACACCAAGTCCCCGCAGCGTCGTCACGTCGCCGGACTGTGCCCCGGGACGGATGTCGAGGTCCTCCATGCCGTCGAAGGTGCTCAGCTTGACCGTCGTGCCGAGCGCGGCCGCCGCCATGGGCAGCTCCACGGTGCAGTGCAGGTCGTCGCCTCGCCGGGTGTAGGTCTCGTGCGGCGCGACCCGGATCTCGACATAGAGGTCCCCGGCGGGGCCGTTGCCCGGACCGACCTCTCCCTCACCTGAGAGCTGGATCCGGGTGCCGGTGTCGACGCCGGCGGGCACCTTGAGCTTGAGCGTGCGGCGGGTGCGCACCCGCCCGTCGCCGGAGCAGTCGTGGCAGGGGTCGGTGAGCACGGACCCGTAGCCCTGGCAGGCGACGCAGGGCCGGGAGGTCATGACCTGGCCGAGGAAGCTGCGCTGCACCTGCTGGATCTCCCCCACCCCACGGCAGATCGGGCAGGTCTGCCGGCCGGTGCCAGGCTGCGCCCCGTCGCCGTCGCAGGTGGGGCAGCCCACCGCGGTGTCGAGGGTCAGCTCCTCCTCGGAGACGAAGACCGCCTTGCCGAGGTCGATGTCGAGC
>CALMNV010000063.1 GCA_937873285.1 uncultured Intrasporangium sp.
CTCGGCGGCTGCCCGCTCACCGCACACCGGCCAGAGGCAGCCGCACCGTGAAGGTGGCGCCCGGTGGCCCGGACACGTCCAGCGAGCCGCCGAGCCGGTCCACGGACTGGGCCACGAGCGCCAGGCCGATGCCCCGCCGCCCGGCGCGGCCCTGCTCCTTGGTGGAGAAGCCGCGGCGGAAGGCCTCGTCGACCCCGCCCGGCGGCATGCCGGGCCCGGTGTCAGAGACGGTGAGCACGGCATACGACGGCATGCCGTCCGCCGCCTCCTGCACGCCCGCGTCGAAGGAGACCCGGCGCTCGCCGGGCGCGCCGGCGACCGCCTCGAGAGCGTTGTCGAGAAGGTTGCCGACCACGGTGACCACGTCACGGGTCGGTGCGACGTCGCGAGGCCAGTGCGCGCCGGGCGCGATGTCGAAGTCGATGCCCCGCTCGTGAGCCTGGGCCGCCTTGCCGAGCAGCAGCGCGGTCACGGCAGGCTCCTCGACGGCCCCGACGACGTGGTCGGTCAGCACCTGCGAGACCTGCAGCTCCTCGGTGGCGAAGGCGAGCGCCCGGTCGGTGTGCCCGAGCTCGATGAGGCTGACGATGGTGTGCAGGCGGTTGGCCGACTCGTGCGCCTGCGAGCGCAGCGCCTCGCTCAGCCCCCGAGCCGAGTCCAGCTCGCCGGTCAGCGCCTCGAGGTCGGTGCGGTCCCGCAGCGTCGCGACGTGCCCGAGCAGGCGCCCGCGCCACTGCGCGGGCCCCTGGTTGAGCACGAGCACCCGGGCTGCCGTGACGTGCAGCTCGTCCTCGTGGGTGAGCCCGTCGGTCAGGGCCGCGGCGAGGGTCGGCGCCAGCCCCAGCGAGTCGACCCGGCGCCCGACCGCGTCCGGCGGCAGGTCGAGCAGCCGGCTCGCCTCGTCGTTGGTGAGGCGCAGCACCCCCTCGAGGTCGGTGATGAGCAGGCCCTCGGCGACCGCGTGCAGCACCGCGTCGTAGTACTCGTACATCTCGCGCAGCTGCCGCTCCCCGAGGCCGTGCGTCTGCCGGCGGATCCGTCGCACGACGAGCGCCGTGCCGAGGCCGGACATGACCGCCGCCGCGAGCCCGGCGAGGAGCAGGCCGGGCAGCTGCTCGCGCACCTGCGCGCCCACCGCCGACGTGCGGATGCCCACCGCCACGAGACCCACCACCGCGCTGCCCGCCATCACCGGGACGACGACCCGCCGCGAGGGGCCGAGGGTGCCGGTGTACTCCTCGACCACGGTCCCTCCCGCTAGCGCCCCCTCGATGTGGCCGAGGAAGGTCCGCCCGATCTGGCTCGGGTCCGGATGCGTGTAGCGGATCCCCCGGGGCGACATGATGACGACGAAGTCGGTGCCCGACTCCACGCGGACCCGCTCGGC
Organism: uncultured Intrasporangium sp.; assembly: GCA_937873285.1. Classification (GTDB taxonomy): domain Bacteria; phylum Actinomycetota; class Actinomycetes; order Actinomycetales; family Dermatophilaceae; genus CALMNV01. The sequence goes on from CALMNV010000063.1 coordinate 1,388, forward strand.
GAACGGCTGCAGGGACGGCGTGGGGTCGCCGCCCCGCCCGGCCGCCTCCACCGCCGCCACGACCGCGGGCGTGGCGGCGACCGTCTCGGCGACGGCCCTGGCCCGTGCGGTCGCCTCCGTGCTGCTCGCCCGCTGCGCCTGCACGAACGCCCCGGCGAGCCCGGCCGCCACGACGAGGACGGCCACGGCCACCTGCAGCGCGAACGTCTGCCCCGCCACGCTCCACCGGCCGGGCGCGCCGAGCGCTCGCGTCACTCGCTGCGGGAGCGAGCTCAGCGGCATACGCCCTGCTGGGGAAACTCAATGAACACAACCGTGACCCTAGCGAGCCACCCCGCCACTGTCGTGGGCATCCACCGGTCCGCGCGCACCGCCCGGGCCCAGCCAACGGAGGCCATCGTGAGTTTTTCCGCCGACAACGCCGTCGACACCCGGCCCGGCCCGGGTCCGCGGCGCGACCGCACCCACCTGCTCTACGTCGCCGTCATCGTCGCCCTCGTCGCTGGGGTCGCGGTCGGCGCCATCTGGCCCGACGTCGGCAAGGAGCTCAAGCCGCTCGGGACGATGTTCGTCAACCTCATCAAGATGATGATCGCGCCGATCATCTTCGTCACCATCGTGCTCGGCATCGGCTCGGTGCGGCGCGCGACGCAGGTGGGCAGGGTCGGCGGCCTCGCCCTCGGCTACTTCCTCACGATGTCCACGGTGGCCCTCGCCATCGGCCTCGTCGTCGGCAACGTCATCAAGCCGGGAGCCGGGCTCAACCTCACCAAGGAGGTGGCCGCGGCGGGCCAGAAGCAGGCCGCCGGGGCGTCGGAGTCCACCGTCGACTTCCTGCTGAGCCTCATCCCCGACACGCTGGTGTCCGCGTTGACCTCCGGCTCGGTGCTGCAGGCCCTGCTCGTCGCCCTGCTCGTCGGCTTCGCCCTGCAGAAGCTCGGCACCGCGGGAGAGCCGGTCCTCGCCGGCATCAAGCACCTCGAGCGGCTCGTCTTCCGGGTCATGGCGATGATCATGTGGCTCGCCCCGATCGGCGCCTTCGGCGCGATGGCCGCGCTCGTCGGCTCCACCGGTCTCGGCTCGCTGAAGAACCTCGGGCTGCTCATGCTCGCCTTCTATGTCACCTGCGCCATCTTCGTCTTCGTCTTCCTCGGGTCGATCCTCAAGCTCGTCACCGGCATCAGTGTCTTCGCGCTGCTGCGCTACCTCGGCCGCGAGTTCCTCATCATCCTGTCCACCTCGTCCTCGGAGTCGGCCCTGCCGCGCCTCATCGCCAAGATGGAGCACCTCGGCATCTCCCGACCGGTCGTCGGCATCACCGTGCCGACCGGCTACTCCTTCAACCTGGACGGCACCGCGATCTACCTGACGATGGCGAGCCTCTTCGTCGCCGAGGCGATGAACAAGCCGTTCTCGCTCGGCGAGCAGATCTCGCTGCTCCTCTTCATGATCATCGCGAGCAAGGGCGCGGCCGGCGTCAGCGGCGCGGGCCTGGCCACCCTCGCCGGCGGCCTCCAGTCGCACCGGCCCGACCTCGTCCCCGGCGTCGGCATCATCGTCGGCATCGACCGGCTCATGAGCGAGGCCCGGGCGCTGACCAACTTCGCCGGCAACGCGATCGCCACCGTGCTCATCGGCACGTGGACCGGCCAGATCGACCGGGCCCAGGCCGACCGCGTGCTCGCCGGCCGGGCGCCCTTCGACGAGGCCCGGATGATCGACTCCCCCGAGGAGCACATGCCTCCCGCGCGTCGGGAGGGCCAGCTGGTGGGCTCGCCCTCCTGAGCCTGCTCCTCGCGGCCCCTCTGCGGCCCGGCCCTGCTTCGGCGGGACCGGGCCGCAGCCCGGTCCGGACCGGTCGGCGGCGCCTCAGGCCAGCTCGACGGCCAGCGCCCGGTGGTCCGAGATCGGCATCCGGTGCGAGCGCCCCGCGCTGGCGCGAAGCGGCCCTCCGACGAGGATGTGGTCGAGCTGCTCCGTCGGCACGTCCACCGGGAAGGTCGGCGCGCAGACGGCGGCGCGCAGCCCCGTCACGCGGGTCGCCAGCTGCGGCCCCATGTTGAGGTCGCCGAGCACGACGAGCGGCGTCGAGCGGTCGACCAGGCTGGAGAGCACGCGGCGCAGCTGCACGCCGTTCCACCCCGTGACGAAGGACAGGTGGGTGTTGACGAACGTGACCATGCCGTGCGGTGTCTCGATGGTCGCGACGACCGCCACCCGCGGCTCGTCCCGCACCAGCACCGGCCGCCGCCGGCCCCGGAACCACATGGGCACCGGCACCGGCGTGGAGGCGAGCCGGATCACCTGCCAGCCGTGCACCGGGTAGCGCGAGAGCAGGGCGATGCCGTATGCCGCCGCGTCGGGCTGCTCCTCGCCGGTGGCCTCGATCCACGTGGCACCGGGGCTGCCGGCCAGGGCCGCGACGAAGCGGTGCTCCGGAGCGCCCATCGCCTCGGCGGCGAGCGCCGTCAGGTCGAGGTTGTCCGACCGGTGCTGGTTGCGGTCGACCTCCTGCAGCGCGAGGACGTCGGCGTCCAGACGCCGCACCGACTCGACCAAGCCGCTCAGTGACACGTGCTGGTCGGTCGGCACTCGGCCGTTGAGGATGTTGAAGGTCGCCACTCGCACACGGCTTTCCTACCCTGCTCGGGTCCGCCCGGCCACCCGGCGTTCGGGACGCGGCGTCGGGGTACAGCCCCAGCATGACCGACTCCACCCCTCCGGACCTGCGCGAGGCGCTCAAGGCCGTCGCGGTCGGCCTCAAGCAGTCCGGGCTGCCGTTCGCCCTCATCGGCGGCTACGCGGTGTGGGCCCGGGGGGGCCCGGAGCCCGACCACGACGTCGACTTCCTCGTCGCCGAGCGGGACGCCCTGGAGGCGGCCCAGGCGCTCGCCGGCCGGGACTTCAACGTGGTGCAGCCGCCCGAGGACTGGCTCTTCAAGGTCTTCGTCGAGGGCGCCATGGTCGACGTCATCTTCCGGCCCTCCGGGAAGCCCGCCGACCGGGCGCTCGTCGAACGGGCGACCACCGAGGAGGTCCTCTCGGTGCAGATGCCGGTGCTGCCCGCCACGGAGCTGCTGGCGCAGAGGCTCGGGGCCATGGACGAGCACTCCTGCGACTTCGCACGGATGGTGCCGGTCGCCCGGGCCCTGCGCGAGCAGGTGGACTGGGCCCGCGTGGCCGAGGAGACGGCCGACAACGACTTCGCCGCCGCCGCACTCTTCCTGCTCCGCCGTCTGGCCATCATCCCCGCTGCCGACACCACGGCGACCGGCTGACCCGCCTCGCGGCATACTGCTCACCCTGCCCGACGGCAGCCTGCGAGGTGGTCGATGAGCCCGGCTCCGCGCCCTTGACCCGGGGCCGCGGGCCGTGCTCCCCGCCGGGGACCGCGAGCAGGACGTGCCTGCTGCCGGCAGCGTGTGCCACCTCCCCTGCAGTTGCGCCGATTCCGGCCCGACCGCCGCGGGCGCTTGGAATACTGGCCCAGGGGGAGGCGGGGGCCTGTGACCATCAGCCGGATCGGCAGACGCACGAAGCATCGCACCGCGCAAGGGCCGGAGCCCGCGCTGCACCATGCCCTGCGCCGCTATCACTCGTGGAGCCTCGCGATGCTCCTCATGGTCTCGCTTGCCACCTTCCTCCTCGCCCGCCCGGTCGCCTCGGACATCGCGCTCCGCGAGGCGACGGTGCGCGGCAGCGCCTTCGCCCGCTCCGTCGTGGCCCCCCTCGTCAACCGTGAGGTGCGCGCCGGGGACCGGGAGCAGGTGGCCGCCCTCGACTACCTGCTGCGCAACCGGATGAAGGACGGGTCGATCACCCACATGAAGATCTGGACCCAGGGCGGCAGGGTGCTGTGGTCCAACACGCCCAGCCTCGTGGGCCGGACCTTCCCCCTCGAGGACGACGTCGCGCGCCTGTTCGGCAGCTTGGCGGTGAGCGCGCAGCTGTCCGATCTGACCAAGGAGGAGAACGCGGTGGAGCGTGGGGAGGGTCCGCTGCTGGAGGTCTATGTCGGGGTGCGGGACGCCGACAACGTGCCGCTGGTCTTCGAGTCCTACTGGTCGCCGGACCGCATCTCGGCCGACGAGTCGGCCATCCTCGTGCGGTTCGCCCCGCTGGCGATCGGGTCGCTGCTCCTCTTCATGCTCACCATGCGGCCGCTGGCCGTGTCGCTGGCGCGTCGGGTCGACCGAGGCCAGCAGGAGCGCAGCATCATGCTCCGGCACGCCCTGTCGGCCTCTGATCTGGAGCGGCGCCGGATCGCGCACGACCTGCACGACGGGCTGATCCAGGATCTCGCCGGGCTGCGCTATGCCCTCCCGGCGCTGGCGGCGGAGCTGCGTCCGGAGTCGGTCGACGCTCGAGCGGTGCTGAAGTCGGCCAGCGAGAGCCTGGAGCGCGATGTCACGGGCCTGCGGGCCATGTTGACCGACATCTACCCCGCGGACCTGTCCCAGGGCGGCCTGCGGGCCGCCGTCGAGGAGCTCGCCGCCCGAGCGCGGGCGACCGGCGTCGCGGTCGAGGTCGAGCTGACCGAGGCGGTGGCGAACGCGCCGCTCGAGGTCGCGCAGCTGACCTATCGCATCCTGCGCGAGGGGCTGCGCAACGTCGTCAAGCACGCTCAAGCGGCGCATGTGCAGGTGCGGGCCGACGTGGTCGACGGCGAGGTGCTGCTCGAGGTCACCGACGACGGCGTCGGTGTGCCGCCGTTCGCCGGCCTGGACACGAGCCCGCAGTCCGGCCACCTGGGCCTGCGGCTGGTCCGGGACACGGTGCGCGACCTCGGCGGCCGTCTGAGCCTGGACAACCGGTCCGCCGGCGGCGCCAGCCTCCAGTCGCGCTTCCCGCTGGCCTTCGCCACCTCGTGGGCGGGCTGACCCTCGACCAGCTCCTGCCCAAGGTAAGGCCAAGGCACCCCCGTCACGATGGGTCGCATTCGCGGGCCGTCCGGTGGCCGGCCGACAGAGCGCTGGTCCTCATGATCCCGGGCCTGATAGCCGATGACTCACCCGTGGTTCGCAGCGGCCTCAAGCT
>CALMNV010000064.1 GCA_937873285.1 uncultured Intrasporangium sp.
CTGCCCGTCCGCCGCTTCCGAGCCGTGCCCGTGCTCCCCGCGGGGCGGCGGCTGCCGCCTCCGGCCGGACTGCACCCGCCTGGCCACGACCACCCGCAGCACCGCGATGACGTCGCCGCTCGGGAGGGTGCGCTCCAGCGCGGCGGCCGGCACCCGCCCCGTCAGCAGCACCTCGTTGCGGACGGGGGCGGCGTCCGTCGACGCCGTGGACGGCGTCCTGGCTCGTGCGGTCATCAGGTGTGCCTCCTTCACCGCCCCGCGGGTCCGGGCGGTCGGTCAGAGCCTGCCCCGGCGCCGCTCGCGCGTCGACCGACGACCACGAGCCTGTGGAGGGCCCGGGTCGCCAGCTGCGGCCTGGGGACGACACGCGTCGGCGACCGCTCGGGCGCACGTGGGGCCGCCGGGACACGGCGAGGGGCCGCGAGGCCGCCTAACGCCGTCGCCGGCGGCCGAGCTCGGCGGCGACGACGTCGTTGACCCGCTCGGCCAGCGCCACGCCGCGCACCCGCCGTGTCGCCTCGTCGAGCACGACCGCCACCGGAAGGGCCCGCTCCGACATGATCGCCACCAGGTCGGTCAGCACCGCCGTCGCCGACAGCGCCACGACCCACTCCGGGGGCTGGGCGACGAGCACGGCCGCGACCTGGGTCGTCGAGCGCGTGCTTGCCGGCACCGCAGCCGCGGCGGTGGGCTCGACCAGGCCGACCGGCCAGCCGGTCCGGTCGGTGGCCACCATGACGACCGGCGCGGACGCCGCTTCGGCCCGGTCGAGCATCTCGGCGACCGAGGCCTCCGCCGGCACGAGCAGGGCCGTCGCCAGCACCGGGTCCACCGGTCCGGCCGTCGCCTCGTGGACGTGACCGGAGCTGATCGCCTCGCTGGCGCCACGCCAGAGCAGGCCGCCGATGAGCACCGCCCAGACGAGGGTCATCAGGTCGGGCCGCCGCGCCTCGAGCAGCGGGCGGCCCAGCGCCCAGCCGACAGCGAGCACCGCGACGACGCGCCCGCTCCAGCCCGCGACCGTCAGGCCGCGGCCCTTGCTGCCGGTGACCTGCCAGACGAGCGAGCTGAGGATCTGGCCGCCGTCCAGCGGCAGCCCGGGCAGGAGGTTGAAGAGCCCGACGACGAGGTTGGTCACGGTGATGACCCCGATGAGCAGCGACGCCGTCTCGCCCTGGACGACGCCCCCCAGCAGCTGCCCCAGCCCGGCGCCGACCAGGCTGGCCACAGCACCGACGACCGCCACGACCGCCGTGGTGGACGGCGTGCTGCGCGTCGCGTCGTAGACGGTGTGACCGCCCCAGACGTCCGCCACGATCCGGTCGACCGGGTGCCCCAGCCGGCCAGCCGCCAAGGCGTGCGCGGCCTCGTGCACGAGCACGGAGAGGAGCAGCAGGACGGCATACGCCACGGCCACGAGCACCCCGTATGCCGCCCCGCGCCCACTCCGTGCCAGGGTGGGCGCGACCGCGACGACGAGGAACAGCACGATGAGCGGCCAGGACCGGCCGAGGTAGACGGGGGTCCCGGCGAAGCCGCCGATGCGCCAGCCGTGGACGGACGCACGCGACGCGCGGCTGCTGCTCATGAGCCGACCCTAGGCCACCGGCCCCGGAAGTCGTCAGCGGTGTCGGCGGCGCGGCATACAGTGCGGGACATGGCCTTCGCACTGTCACCGAGCCGCGCGTCGGACTTCATGACCTGTCCGTTGCTCTACCGCTTCCGGGTCATCGACAAGCTGCCCTCGCCGCCGACGCCCGCGACGGCGCGCGGGACGCTCGTCCATGCCGTGCTGGAGCGGCTCTTCGACCTGCCGACCGACGAGCGCACCCTGGCGGCCGCCATCGCGCTCGTCCCCGGCGAGTGGGCACGGATGGCCGCCGACGACCCGGAGATGCTCCGCCTGCTCAGTGATCACGAGGGGCGCACCGACGAGTGGTTCACCGCGGCCGGCTCCCTCCTCGAGACGTGGTTCGGCCTCGAGGACCCCACCCGACTGGAGCCCGCGGAGCGCGAGCTCTACGTCGAGGCCGACGTCGACGGCCTGGTCCTGCGGGGCTACGTCGACCGCCTCGACGTCGCGCCGGACGGTGCCCTGCGCATCGTCGACTACAAGACC
>CALMNV010000065.1 GCA_937873285.1 uncultured Intrasporangium sp.
AGGTCATCCGCGCCCGGCTGTCCTCGCGCGCCGGGCACTTCATGCCGGCCGCCCTGCTCGACTCGCAGCTCGCCACGCTGGAGCCGCTGCAGCGCGACGAGCGCGGCGTTGCGCTCGACGTCTCGTTGCCGCCTGAGGAGCTCGTGGCGATGGCCGTCACCCGTCTGAGACTGCCGCGGGCGGCGAGCTGAGCCTCGGGGAGCGAAAGGTGCGCTCGTCTGCAGCAGATGCCGCCGCGGCCGACACTGCACTCCCGGGCACATTCCTTCTGCCGCTCGGCACATATCGGCCACACCGATGGAGGGGGCGGCGCGTGCCCGGTCCCGTGGTCAGGGGCGAGGTGGGAGGGCGACCCCGAAGCCCTGCACGGCCAGCCGCAGCACCACCTGCCCGGGTGCGAGCAGGTCGGCGATCCGCGCCGCGCTCAGCACCTCGAGCTCGGCGAGGCGGGCGGCATACGGCTGACGTCCGAGCATCCGCGCCTGCTGCAGCTGCAGCGTGTTGTGCCACACCTTGAGCCGAGCCTCGCGCAGGAAGCGCTGCGAGGCGCGGCGGTTGAGCGGGGCCAGAGCGCGCTCGAGGAGGCTGCGGCCGAGCTGCTCGCCTTCCGCTGCGACGCGGCCGGCGAGGACGGCGTCGATGCGTTCGTGGTCGCGGCGACGGCGCTCGAGGACGGCCGGCCGGTCGGAGTCCGCGTCGGGGACGACCGCGAGCAGCGCCTGCGGCAGGTCGTCGTTGATGTGCGCGCTGATGCCGAGCAGCACGTGGCGCACCGGTGGCAGGGCGTCCAACCGGTCCTGCATCTGCGTGAGCACGCCGGCGATGCTGCGAGGACCGCGGCGGCTCGGTGGCTCGCCCATGGTGCCTCCGCCGGGAGCGGCGGGTCTCACGACACGGCCGCCGCAGCCTCGAGCACTGTCCACGCCTGCAGCTGCGGCGAGAGCTCCAGAGGCACGGCGGGCGAGGTCGGCGGGGCGCCGCCGGGCGCGGCAGGGAAGACGGTGGCCGCTCGCCGGCCTGCAGACCGCCGGTCGCCGCGGCCCTGCCACAGCGCCTCGGCGGTGTCGTGCACCAACCGCCGGGCGGTGGCCGCGGCGTCACCCGGCAGCTCCGCCGCGGCGGCCAGCGCGAGGTAGCGGGCGAGGATGCCGGTGAAGAGCCCGCCGTCGCCGGCGCCGTGCGTGAGCAGCACCCGGTCACCGCCGACGTCGCGCGTCAGCCGCTCATCCACCGCGTGGACCAGCGCCGCCGCCCGGGCGAGGCTCTCCGCGTCGCCCAGCGCGAGGAGCGCGCCGAGCACGGTGCCCTGGTTGTAGGACCAGACGTCCGGCACGGACACCTCCTTGCCGGACTCCAGCCGTATGCCGTCGAGCACGAGCCCGCTCTGCGGCGACCACAGCCTGGCGTAGACCCAGTCGACCAGCCGGTGCGCCGCCGCCGCATCACCGACCCGCGCCAGGTGCAGGGCCGCCGGGCCGGTCGCGGGAGCGTTCTTGACGGTGCGATCGCGACTCCAGAACAGCCCTCCTCCGAGGTCGTCGGTGTGCGCCGAGCGCAGCTGCGCGGTGAGCACGCGCTGCGCGGACCGCATCAGGTGGCGCGGCCCGCGGACGCCGAGCTGGGCGTGGAGGGCGGCGAGGCGACCCGAGGCGAGGGCGAGCCAGGCCATGTCGTCGTAGAAGTCGTTCGACCACCGGCCTGCGTTGCGCACCCGGATCGCCGCGAGCAGCCGCCCCCCGCGCCGTGCCTGCCGGCGCGCCTCCGACGGGTCGCCGGTCCGCGCCGCCCGAGCCCCGGCGTCGACGACGGCGTCGAGGTAGTGCGCCTGCCACCAGTAGTGCCACTCGCCGCGCAGGCCGCCGATGGTCCTAACGGGCGGGGGGTGCGTCACACGGGCTAGCGGAGCAGATGCCAGACCAGCCAGGTGGCCGGTGAAGAGGGCCGAAACGGAGCGCTCGGCCTCCTCGGCGCGCTCGTCGAGCGCGGTCTCATGCCGGGTGGGTGGGGCTGCCGGAGGCACGCCGCCACGCTATCGGAGGCCTGCCGGCCGGACGCTCGCGAGCCCTGTCGGCGCCCGTGACTATCCTGCGGGGGACCCGAACGAGGCGACCACAGGAGGTGCCGCCATGTCGGACCACGACGAGGTCGTGCCGTGATCGCGGCCGCCTCCCGCGCTCCGCAGGCCACCTGGCTGGCGTGGCTGACCGACGAGGTGCTGGCCGGCGAGCTGGGGGCGGACACCTTCTCGCGCGGGGCCGCCTATCACCGCTCCGGAGCGGTGTTGTCCCTGGCCACCGGCCGAGAGGGCAGCGTCGTCCTCGGCAGTGTGCGCGGCAGCCGGGGGCGGGTCTACCAGACCATCCTCACGGCCGACGGCGTCGACGCCGGTGACCGGTTCGAGTCCTTCAGCTGGGACGGCCGGTGCAGCTGCCCCATGGGGTGCGACTGCAAGCACGTCGTGGCCGTGGCGCTCGCCGCCCGCGGCCGGGTCGCGGTGGGCACCCCGCCGGCAACGCCGGCCTGGGAGACGGCTTTCGCCGAGGTCGGGCGGGGGCCGGGTGCCGCCGCCGCCGCCGTGCCCGTGGCCCTGCACGTCGAGGTGGCGACCCCGAAGCACAGCCGGTATGCCGCCGGGCCAGCGGCTGCGCCGACGTTGCGGCTGCGGCCGCTGACGAAGGGCAAGAACGACGGCTGGATCCGCACCGGCGTCTCCTGGCGCGACCTCGAGTACGGCTACGGGGCGGTGCGGCTGCAGGCGGCCCAGCGGGAGTCGCTGCTCGCCGTGATGGCCACCGCACGGGCGAAAGCCCGCGGCTACTACGCGTTCGAGCAGCAGCTGTCGGCGGACGGGCTCGGCCCCGCGCTCTGGCGGCTGCTGGATGACGCCCAGCAGGCCGGCATACCGCTCGTCACCGGCAGCCGTGGGGAGCGGCCGGCGGTGCTGCACGAGGCACCTGCCGTCGCTGTCCTCGACGTGCGCCGGTCGAGCGACGGCGGCGTGACCGTGACGCCGAGCGTGCGGATGCCGCACGAGACTGTGGCCGCCCTGCCCGCCGGTGGGCTTCGTGGCTTTGTCGGCACACCACCGCACGGCCTGTTCGTCGAGACGCCCCAGGGGCTCGCGCTGGCACGGTTCGACGCCCCGCTCGACGAGGCCATCGGCCGCCTGGTGACGGGAGCCGGAGGGGTCACGGTCCCGGCCGCCGACGTGCCGAGGTTTCTCTCGCGCTACTACCCGGCGCTGCGCCAGCGCGCGAGCGTCGAGTCCTCCGACGGCAGCGTCGACTTCCCCGAGGTGGCCCCGCCCAGGCTGGCGCTCGCGGTGCGCTTCGAGCCGGGCCACCGGACCCTGCTGCGGTGGTCGTTCACGTATGCCGTCGGCGACGAGACGATCCCCGTCGCGCTCGTCGAAGGCGGCGCGGCCGACGCGGCGCCGGTGGTGCGCGACCCGGCCGCCGAGGCGGCGCTGCTCGCCGGCCTCGAGGCGCTCGACGCGGTGCGCGGGCTGCGCGTGCCGGTGGGCGCCGAGCACCGGCTCGTCCCCGAAGCCCGGCTGGCGGGGATGGAGACGGCGAGGTTCGTCGCTGACGTGCTGCCGGCCCTGACGTCGCGGGACGACCTCGACGTCACGGTGGAGGGCACCCCGCTCGCCTACTCCGAGGCCGCGGAGGCGCCTCTGATCACCGTCTCGGCCACCGATGCGGCGCCCGGCGGCAGGCCGGGCGGGGAGGACTGGTTCGACCTCGGGATCACGGTGACAATCGCGGGGGAGGACGTGCCCTTCCTGCCTCTGTTCGCCGGCCTGGCGCGCGGCGACGGGGAGCTCGTCCTCGACAGCGGCACGTGGCTGCGCCTCGACCGGCCGGAGCTGCACGCGTTGCGGCGGCTCATCGAGGAGGCCCGGTCGCTGCAGGACCGGGAGTCCGGCACCCTCCGGGTCACCCGCTGGCACGCCGGGCTGTGGGAGGAGCTGGTCAGCCTGGGGGTCGTGGCGCACCAGAGCGAGCGGTGGTCGCGCTCCGTCGGTGCCCTGCTCGACCTCCAGGCGATCCCGACGCCGCCACCGCCGGACGGGTTGCAGGCGCAGCTGCGCGAGTACCAGCTTGCCGGCTACCACTGGCTGTCGCTGCTGTGGGACCACCAGCTCGGCGGCGTCCTGGCCGACGACATGGGGCTGGGCAAGACCCTGCAGACCCTGGCCATGGCGGCCCGCGCCCACGAGCGCGGCGGTCTCACGAGCGAGGCGCCGCTGCTCATCGTCGCCCCGACGAGCGTGGTCTCGACCTGGCAGCGGGAGGCGGCTCGCTTCTGCCCCGCGCTGCAGGTCGCGGCGATCACCGAGACCGGCCGGCGGCGGGGCCGGGCGCTGCGCGAGGCGGTCGCCGGCGCCCACCTCGTCGTCACCTCCTACGCGCTGCTGCGCATCGAGGAGGACGCCTACCGCGAGCTTGCCTGGAGCGGCCTGGTCCTCGACGAGGCGCAGTTCGTCAAGAACCACCAGGCCAAGACCTACTCGTGCGCGCGCC
>CALMNV010000066.1 GCA_937873285.1 uncultured Intrasporangium sp.
GGGCCGCCGCCGTGGCCGGCCTGGTCGTGCTCGACGCCTGCCAGTCCGTGCCCCACCTGCCGGTCGACGTGACCACGCTCGGTGCCGACTTCGTCGCGTTCAGCGGCCACAAGATCTACGGCCCCATGGGCGTCGGCGCCCTGTGGGCCCGCGCCGAGCTGCTCGAGGTGATGCCGCCCTTCCTCACCGGCGGCTCCATGATCGAGAAGGTGACGATGGAGCGCTCGACGTGGGCGCCGGCGCCGCAGAAGTTCGAAGCAGGGGTGCCCAACGCCGCCCAGGCCGTCGGGCTGGCCGCTGCCGTGGCGTGGGTCGAGCGGATCGGCCTGGAGCGGATCGCGGCCCACGAGTCCGCTCTCGTCGAGCGGCTGCACGCGGCGCTCGCCGAGCGGGCCTGGGTGCGGGTCCTGGGCCCAGCACCGGGCGAGCCGCGCGGCGGTGCCCTCGCCTTCGTCGTCGACGGGGTGCACGCGCACGACGTCGGCCAGATCCTCGACGACGCCGGCGTCGCGGTGCGCGTCGGGCACCACTGCGCCTGGCCGCTGCACCGGGCGCTGGGCGCCGCCGCCACGACCCGGGCCTCCGTGGGCGTCTACAACACGCCGGCGGACGTCGACGCGCTCGTCGAGGCGCTCGACCGCGTGCCGGGAGTCTTCGGGCTCGACGTGCCGGCGCCCGCGGTGCCTCGCCGGCTGAGCGCCGTGGCGGAGGTGGGCTGAGATGGACCTCTACCAGGACCTCATCCTCGATCACGCCAAGCACCCCCGGCACGCGGGCCTGCGCGAGCCGTGGGCCGCGGAGGTCCACCACGTCAACCCGGTGTGCGGTGACGAGGTCACGCTGCGCGTCGACGTCGCCGGCACCGGTGACGACGCGCTCGTCGCCGACGTGTCGTATGCCGCTCAGGGCTGCTCGATCTCGGTGGCCTCGACCTCGGTGCTCGCCGACGAGGTCATCGGCCGGCCGGTGCCGCAGGCGCTGGAGGTGGTTGCGGCGATGCGGGAGATGCTGACCTCCCGCGGCCGGGTGAGCGGTGACGAGACGCTGCTCGGTGACGGCGTGGCCTTGGGCGGCGTCTCCCGCTATCCCGCCCGGGTGAGGTGCGCGCTGCTCGGCTGGGGCGCCTTCACCGACGCGCTGGCCCGCTGTGGCGTCGACCTCAGCCGGCTGCCCGACCCCGCCACCCGAGGAGCGAAGTCATGAGCTCGACCACCACGCCACCCAACGTCGCTGACCTCGAGGAGGCGCTGCGCGACGTCGTCGACCCCGAGCTCGGCATCAACGTCGTCGACCTCGGGCTCGTCTACGGCATCACCGTCGACCAGCAGGCCCACGCGGTCATCGACATGACGCTGACGTCTGCGGCGTGCCCGCTCACCGACGTCATCGAGGACCAGACGGCGCAGGCCCTCGAGGGCCTCGTCGCGACCCACCGCATCAACTGGGTCTGGATGCCGCCGTGGGGGCCGGACAAGATCACAGAGGACGGCCGCGAGCAGCTGCGCGCCCTCGGCTTCAACCTCTGAGCCGACGCCCGTCCCAGCCGGCCGGTCCCGGCCGGGTGATCGAGGTCGACCAGGTCCGGTGGGAGCGCTGGCTGGACGGCTTCGGCGCGCGGCACGGCCCGCTCACGGTCGAGCGCTCAGTCACGGCCGACGGGCCCGTCGTGCGCGTCCGGGCCGCGGACGGCGCCACGGCCATCGCCCGCGGCTTCGAGCACGACCCGCTGGGCATCGTCCTCGTGCGCCGCGGCGGGTATGCCGTCGGGCTCGCCCACGGCTCCCGGCTCGTGGCCGCCAAGGTGGGCACCCGCCACGTGCAGTCGCGCACCGCGGCGGGCGGCTGGTCCCAGCAGCGCTTCGCCCGGCGCCGCGACGGGCAGGCCGACGAGCTCGTCGCCGCAGTGACCCGTCACGCCCGACGCCTGCTGCTCGGGGACGACGAGTCGCCCAAGGCCGGGGCGGGCGGCATACCGCGTGGTCTCGTCCTCGGTGGGGACCGCGCCCTGGTGTCTCAGGTGGTGCGGGCGCCGGCACTGCGGGCGCTGGACGGGCTGCCGCGCCGGGAGCTGCCGGACCTTCGCGACCCCACGCGCGCCGTCCTCGAGGCGGCGCTCCGCCGGGGTCGGGCTCTGCGGGTGGAGCTGGAGTAGCGTCCGCCCCTGTCCTCGCTGCGCATCGGGTCGCGGACTGCGCTGCGCCGGCCAGCCGCTGCCCCGTTGCGCAGTCCGTGTCCCGACCGGCGGGCCGACGCCCTAGCTGACGGTGTCGACCCCGAAGGTGTTGCACTGGTTGAGGTCGCCGGTCTCGGCCCCGCGGGTGAACCAGGTCATGCGGGCCTGCGCCGAGCCGTGGGTCCACGACTCTGGGGTGACCCTGCCCTGGACCTTCTGCTGGATGCGGTCGTCGCCGACCGCCGCGGCCGCCGACAGGGCCGACTGGATGTCTCGCTGGGTGATCGGCTTCAGCAGGGCGTTGCCCTGCGCATCGGTCGTCTCGGTGGCGTGCTTGACCCAGGTGCCGGCGAGGCAGTCGGCCATGAGCTCGATCCGCACCGCGCCGGAGTTGGGGCCCTGCGGGTCCTGCTGGGCCCGGTTGAGCAGGCGGAGCAAATTCTGGATGTGGTGGCCGTACTCGTGTGCGACGACGTACTCCTTGGCGAGGTTGCCGGTGTCCGCCCCGAACTTGCTGCTCAGCTCGGTGAAGAAGGCGGCGTCGATGTACACCTTGGAGTCGAGCGGGCAGTAGAACGGCCCGACCTGGCTGCTCGCCTGGCCGCACGCGGACGAGGTCTGCCCCTGGTAGAGCACCGTGCGGGCCGGCTCGTAGGTGAGCGAGTACTTCGGCAGGGCCTTGGACCAGTAGTCCTGGACGCTGTTGACCGTGGCGATGACGAGGCACACGTCGTTGCGGTTGGCGTCGGCGCCGCTTCGGCACTGCGAGAAGCTCGAGCTGCGCACCTGACCGCCCGCACCGACCTGCTCCGGCTGCAACTGCTGCCCGGGCAGTCCCTGCGCGCCGCTGCCGCCGCGGTCACCGGTCCCGCCGCCGCCGAGCAGCCCCTGCCCGCCGAAGAGCAGGCCGAGGACCAGCAGGACGAGACCTCCGATGCCGCCACCGACCTGGATGCCGCCGGGAAAGCTCCCGCCGCCTCCGCCGTAGCCGCCTCCGCCGCCGCTCTCCACCTGGGAGGTGTCGAGCTGGGCGTTGTCGTTGAAGCTCATGTCCAGTGCTCCTGCGCGGTCCCGGGGAAGGCTGTCGTTCTCTGGCTGCCGCACCACCCTAGTCGGGCGACCGCCGGAAGACGCGCCGCGCAACGGCGACCTGCTGTCTCAGGAATCGTCATGGTGCGTTTGTGCTGGCGTCAAGGTTGTCGGGGTAGTCTTTGCTCGGCAGCAGGTTCCGACCCGGCTGCCGCTGCTCGACCTCTCGGCTTGTGGGTGGGCCGGGAGCACCGAAAACCTCGGTCCACGCGGGTGGGCTCGGGCGTTGACCGCGTCACGGTGGGTGTGACGGCGGGCTCGACTCCGGCCGCGAGGACGCTGCATGCCGGGCCCTGGGGAGGGCGCCGGGTGCTGGGGAAGTGGGGCTGCCAGTGGCGACAGTCTCGGTGCAGGTCCGTCGACGACGCCGGGCCAGGCTACTTCCGACCTTTCCGTGGGGGAATCTGCCATGCCTTTGTCCGTCCAACGACTCTTCTCGCGCCCGCGGGTCCGAGCGCTAGCCGTCCCGGTGCTGACGGTGCTGCTGCTCGTCGGCACCGGCCTGACGCCGTGGTATCGCGGCGCGACGCCGACCGTGCTCGTCCTGCTCCTCCTCGCGGTGTCCCTCGTGACGGCCGGCCGGCTGCTGCGCAGGCATGCCGTGCGCTCCGCGGCCGGTGAGTCGGCGCGGGTCGCCGTGACCCGACCGATCCTCGAGCTCGTGCTGCAGCTCGCACCGGTGCTGCTGCTCACCGTGGCCTTCCCGGCGGCGGTCTCCCGGATCAGCACGGCGCAGGTCGGCGGCGTCCCGCTGACGACGGTGCTGCTGGCGTCCTCGCTCACCGTGCCGTGGCTGAGCATGGCGGTGTGCCTGCCGCTCTACCGCGGCATCGGCCACCTGCTGCCGGCCACGGACGCCAGGCCGATCCGTTCCCGGCTGGCCGAGGTGCTGCCGACCACCTTCCTGCAGACGGCGCCGGCTGTGCTCGTCTTCGCGGTCCCGGTGGCCCTGGTCATGCGGTGGTCTGTCTCCGCGCTGCTCGCCTACGTCGTCCTGTGCCTGCTGCATGCGGCGTTCGCCCAGTCACTCGTGCTCGCCAACGTCACCCGGGACCGGATCCTCTGGGCCAGCGCCTGGGCCGCGTATGCCGCCGTCCTCCTGCTCGTGCCCCAGGCGTGGTTCCTGCCCCCGGTGGCAGGGATCCTGACCCAGCTGGTCCCGCTACGCCATGAGGTGCGCAGGATGCGCCGGCCCGCCCGTCTCGAGCACGCCGACGTCGCCGTGGACGTCTTCCGTGGCCTGCTCGCGGGGGCGGTCCTCTGGGCGCACCTGCTCTTCCTCTTCCTGCGCACCCGCGGGGACTTCTCCGTGGACACCCTCTTCCTCGCGATCCTGCCGGCCGTCGTGGCCTACAACTACTACTTCGTCCGGCTCGCGCCGACCTTCGACGACGCCGTCCTGCGGTTCCGCGACGCGATGGAGCACGAGCCGCACGCCAGGCTGCACGAGCGCTCGCGGCTGCTGGCGGCCGTCGTCGGCGGCTCCGTGCGACGGACCGGCCTCGTCGGTGCGCTGCTCGGCTTCGGCGTGACCGTCGCGCTCGGCAGCCAGCGCGACGTCTCGATCGCCTTCGTCGCCGCCGTGGCCGTGGCGTCCTGGCTGTTCCTCATGACCACGCTGCTGTGCTACAAGCTCGACTACATCGGCCAGCGCCGGGAGGCGGACGTCCTCAACGGCGCGCACCTCGTCGTGTCGGCGGTGGCCTTCCTCGTGCTGCCCCCGGGACCCGTCGTCTACCTCGGCCTGATCGCTGCCGAGCTCGT
>CALMNV010000067.1 GCA_937873285.1 uncultured Intrasporangium sp.
GATGCCCCGGTGCGAGCGGGGAATGAGCCCGAAGTGGATCGTCTCCGGGTCGCTCAGCGAGCGGCCCTCGGCCACCTTCATCGGGTCGACGTCGCCGATGAGGTCGGCCACGCTGGTGTCCGGGGTGGCCAGCTTCTCGGCATACCGCTCGTCGCGATGCCGCCACCCGACCGGCAGGTCGTCGCCCAGCTCCACGGACCGCCGCCGGGAGACCGGCGTGACCGGGTCGTAGGGGTGCTCGGCCAGCTCGCTGCCCGAGATGACGGGCGTCCACTCGTCGAGCAGGCCGACGAGGGTGCGCAGCAGCCGGGTCTTGCCCTGCCCGCGCTCCCCGAGCAGCACGACGTCGTGACCGGCGAGGAGGGCCCGCTCCAGCTGCGGGATCACCGTCCCGGCGAAGCCGTGCAGCCCCGGCCAGGGGTCACGTCCGAGGCGCAGCACGTCGAGCAGGTTGTCGCGCAGCTCCTGCCTCAGGTGCTTGTGCTGGTGGCCGGCCGCACGCAGCGCACCCACGGTGGTCGGTGAGGGTGCCGCAGTCACCCGCCCACGCTAACCCCGCGGCGCGCCATCCGGGCCAGCGCCGGGCAACTCCCACGGAACTCGCAGCCGGCCGCTCAGTCGCCGAAGACCGCCGGGAGGGTGGCGCGGTGGACAGCCGTGAGCTCGGCGACGGACACGGTGAACTGGCCCTCGACGACGAGGTTGCGGCCCCCCACGGTGCCGACCCGCACGCACGGCACGTCGCCCACGAGCGCCTCGAAGTCAGCGGCCCGCTCCGCCGGGACCGCCACGACGGCCCGGGCCGCCGACTCGGAGAAGAGGGCCGTGAACGGGTCGAGGCCCTCGCCGACCCGGTCGAGCCCGTCGATGGTCGCGCCGACCGCGTGCCGCATCGTGGCCTCGGCCAGCGCGACGGCGAGACCGCCGTCGGAGAGGTCGTGCGCCGCCTCGACCATCCCGGCGCGCGCGGCGGCGGTGAGCAGGCTCGCGAGCGCATGCTCCGCCGCGAGGTCGACGCTGGGCGGCATACCGCCGAGATGCCGGTGGACCACGGACGCCCAGGCCGAGCCGCCGAGCTCGTCACGCGTGGTGCCGAGGAGGTAGACCGCAGCACCGTCGGTGCGGAAGCCGGACCCGGTGCGCGCGGACACGTCGTCCAGAACCCCGAGCACGCCGATCACGGGTGTGGGGTGGATCGCGACGTCGCCGGTCTGGTTGTAGAAGGAGACGTTGCCGCCCGTCACCGGGATGCCGAGCGCCTTGCACCCCTCCGCGATGCCGCGGACCGACTCGCGGAACTGCCACATGACGCCAGGGTCCTCGGGCGAGCCGAAATTGAGGCAGTCGGTGACGGCGAGCGGCTCGGCACCCGCGACCGCGACGTTGCGGTAGGCCTCGGCGAGCGCGAGCTGGGCGCCGGCATACGGGTCGAGCTTGGCGAAGCGGCTGTTGCAGTCGGTCGCCAGCGCGACGCCTCGGCCCGTCTCCTCGTCGACGCGCACGACGCCCGCGTCGTCGGGCTGGGCCAGCGCGGTGTTGCCGAGAACGTAGCGGTCGTACTGGTCGGTCACCCAGGAGCGGTCGCAGAGGTTGGCCGACCCGAGGAGGGTGAGCAGCTGGGCGCGGATCTCGGCGCCGGTCTGGGGGCGAGCCAGCGTCTCGGGACCGTTGGCCCGCAAGGCATCGAGGTATGCCGGTCGCTCGAGCGGGCGGTCGTAGACGGGTCCGTCGTGGGCCACGGACCGCGGCGGGACGTCGACGATGGTCTCGCCGTGCCAGGTGATGACGAGCCGGTCGCCGTCGGTGACCTCGCCGATGACGGTGGCCTCCACGTCCCAGCGGCGGCAGATGTCGAGGAACTGCTCGAGCCGCGCCGGCTCGACGATCGCCATCATCCGCTCCTGGCTCTCGGACATGAGGATCTCGTGCGGCGCAAGGCTCGCGTCGCGCAGCGGCACGCGGTCGAGCTCGACCCGCATCCCTCCGTCACCGGCGGACGCCAGCTCGCTTGTGGCACAGGACAACCCGGCTCCGCCGAGATCCTGTATGCCGGACACGACCCCTGCGCGGTAGAGGTCGAGGCAGCACTCGATGAGCACCTTCTCGGCGAAGGGGTCTCCGACCTGGACGGCCGGGCGCTTCGTGGGGCCGCCCGCGTCGAAGGTCTCGGAGGCGAGGACGGACACCCCGCCGATGCCGTCACCGCCCGTCCTGGCGCCGAAGAGGACGACCTGGTTGCCGGCTCCGGTGGCCTTGGCCAGGTGGATGTCCTCGACCCGCATGGCGCCCACACAGAGCGCGTTGACGAGCGGGTTGCCCTGGTAGCACTCGTCGAAGACGACCTCGCCGCCGATGTTGGGCAGGCCGAGGCAGTTGCCGTAGCCGCCGACGCCCGCCACGACCCCTGGCAGCACACGCTGGGTGTCGGGGTGGAAGAGGTTGCCGAAGCGCAGTGAGTCCATCACCGCGATCGGCCGCGCGCCCATCGACATGATGTCGCGCACGATGCCGCCCACCCCCGTGGCCGCACCCTGGTAGGGCTCGACGAAGGAGGGGTGGTTGTGCGACTCGATCTTGAACGTCACCGCCCACCCGTCACCGATGTCGACGACCCCGGCGTTCTCGCCGATGCCGACGAGCAGCTTGTCGCGCATCTCCTCGGTGGTGTTCTGCCCCCACAGGGCGAAGTGGATCTTGCTCGACTTGTAGGAGCAGTGCTCCGACCACATGACGGAGTACATGGCCAGCTCGGCGATGGTGGGCCGCCGGGCGATGATCTCGCGGATCCGGGCATACTCGTCGTCCTTGAGCCCGAGCTGCGCCCAGGGCTGCTCGGCGGCTGGCGTGGCCGCTGCGTGCTCGACGGTGTCGAGACCGGGGCCGGTGTCGGGCCCGGCGTCGACGTCGGGGCCGGCGTCGACGTCGGGGCGGATCGGGGCCGGGATCGTGTCCGTCATGCCGTTGCCGCGCTCTCGAGGGTGTGCCGCAGGACCGAGGTGAAGAAGCCTCGGCCGTCGAGGCCGGGGCCGAAGCCGGGCTCCACGGCGTGCTCCGGGTGCGGCATGAGGCCCACGACGTTGCCGCGCTCGTTGGTGATGCCGGCGATGTCACGCAGCGAGCCGTTGGGGTTGGCCGGGTCGGCCAGCGGCGTGGCCTTGAGCCAGTCCGGCGCCGACTGCGGCGGCACGACGTGCAGGAAGTCGTAGGTGATCGACTCCTTGGTCCCGGCGGCGTTGTCCGTGACGATCGCCGACCGGCCCTCGCCGTCGATCTCGGGGACCTCGCTGTTGAGGCGGAC
>CALMNV010000068.1 GCA_937873285.1 uncultured Intrasporangium sp.
AGCGGTCTCGGCGGGTCAGCATCGCGGGCACGGGCGGCCACGCGAGCGGTCCGCGTTGCCCACGACCGTGCCGGTCCCGGCGCGAGGCGGCCCGGGGCGGCCGGGCCGGCGCGGAGGCTGATCCGGGCGGGCCGGGCTTGCCGTGCGTGGCGCTCACCCGACCACTGTAGTTGCGCCGGACTGCGGCGTGGTGCGCGGCGCGGCCGCCGCGCGCCGGTAGAGTCCACGACCGTGGGTCTGGCACGGGGTTGTTCGAAGACGGGGTGCGCGCGCCCGGCCGTCGCCACGCTCACCTACGCGTATGCCGAGCGAGCCGTCGTCCTCGGGCCGCTCGCCACGTATGCCGAGCCGCACACCTACGACCTGTGTCTTGAGCATGCGGAGCGGATGACCGCTCCCGTCGGCTGGGAGGTGGTGCGTGTCGGCGGCAGCTATCCCGAGCCGGCCGTCGCCGCCGACGACCTGGTCGCGCTGGCCGAGGTGGTGCGGGCGGCCGCGGTGTCCGGCCGCGGCCGGGCCGCCGGGGAGCCGCCGACCTCCTCCGCGCACCCCGAGGCGGGAGCCGAGGCATCCTCCGGCCTCGCCGAGGGGAGGCGCCGGGGGCACCTGCGGGTGCTGCGCGAGCGCTGAGCGTTAGGGTGACGGTCGTGCCCGCGCCCCGCCTCGCTGACGTCATCAAGGCCTACGACGTGCGCGGCCTCGTGCCCGAGCAGATCTCTGCCGAGGTGGCACGCGCTCTCGGGGCCGCGTTCGCGGAGACGGTCGTGCTGCCCGAGGGGCAGCGTCTCGTCGTCGTCGGGCACGACATGCGGCCCTCGTCACCCACTCTCAGCGCGGCGTTCGCCGACGGCGTGACCTCTCGAGGGGTCGACGCCGTGCTCGTCGGGCTGTCGTCGACGGACGGCCTCTACTACGCGAGCGGCGCGCTCGACGCGCCGGGCGCCATGTTCACCGCGAGTCACAACCCGGCGGCATACAACGGCATCAAGCTGTGCCGGTCGGGGGCCCGCCCGGTCGGCCAGGAGTCCGGCCTGGTCGAGGTGCGTGACCTGGCGCAGTGGCTGCTCGACCGGCCGGGCGGACTCCATCCTCCGGCGGCGGGCCGCGGCACGACGTCGACGCGCGACGTGCTCGGCGACTACGCCCGGTTCCTCCGCGGGCTGGTCGACCTGGGCGACGTGCGCCCGCTCACCGTGGTCGTCGACGCGGGCAACGGGATGGCCGGACACACCGTCCCCGCGGTGCTCGGCTCGGCCGTGGGGCTGCCGGCGCTGCCGCTCACGGTCGTCCCGATGTATTTCGAGCTCGACGGGACCTTCCCGAACCACGAGGCGAACCCGCTGGACCCGGCGAACCTCGTCGACCTGCAGGCGGCCGTGCTCGAGCACGGGGCCGACGTCGGGCTGGCCTTCGACGGCGACGCCGACCGGTGCTTCGTCGTCGACGCGGCCGGTCGCCCGGTGTCGCCGAGCGCGGTCACCGGACTCGTCGCGGCGCGGGAGATCGCGCGCGCCAAGGCCGCCGGTGAGGACCACGTCGCCGTCGTCCACAACGTCATCAGCAGCGCCGCCGTCGCCGAGGTCGTGCGCGAGCGCGGGGCAGTGCCGGTGCGCACCCGGGTCGGACACTCCTACATCAAGGCGGAGATGGCCCGGGTCGGCGCCGTCTTCGGCGGCGAGCACTCCGCGCACTACTACTTCCGCGACTTCTGGTTCGCCGACACCGGCATGCTCGCGGCGATGCACGTCCTGGCCGCGCTCGGTGAGCAGGACCGCCCGCTCGCCGACCTCGTGGCCGGCTACGAGCGGTATGCCGCGTCCGGGGAGCTCAACTCGACCGTCGACGACGCCGCGGCGGCGACGGCCCGGGTCCGCACCTGGGCGCTGCGCCGCGGCGCCACCCTCGACGACCTCGACGGGCTGACGGCCTACGCCCCCGACGGTGACCCGATGTGGTGGTTCAACGTCCGGGCGTCCAACACCGAGCCGCTGCTGCGGCTCAACGTCGAGGCCGCCGACCGTGAGACCATGGCGGGGGTCAGGGACGAGGTCCTCGCCCTCATCCGTCCCGGTGCGACCGAAGGAGCATCCGCGTGAGCGAGACCCAGCCGACCGCCCAATCGACCTCGAGCCCGGGCATGGAGCCATGGCTGCGGGAGATCCTGCGCTGCCCGCGCTGCAAGGGGGCCCTGGCTGACGCCGCCGGCCCCTCGGCGGCGGAGCTGCAGTGCGCCGCCTGCGCGCTCGCCTACCCGGTCGAGGCCGGGGTGCCGGTCCTCCTCGTCGACCTCGCCCGCCCGCTCGGCCGCTGACCTCCCCCCGTGTTCGACGAGGCGAGGCTCGATGACCCAGACGCCCTCGAGCGGCTCGACACGCACGAGGCGCTGCGCGCGCTCGCCACGGCCGGCTCCCAGGTGCGCCGGTCGGTCCGAGCCGCGGCGGAGGCCGGCTTGGACCGGCTCGCGGACCTTCGGCCGCGGGGAGTGGTCGTCGTCGCCGTCGGTGGCTCTGCCGTCGTCGGCGACCTCTTCGTCGCCGAACTCGACGGACCCGAATTCTGTTGCGAGGGGCGAATGCCAACGCGCTCGAGCTTTTCGTAAACGATGTTCATCGCCTCGGAAGGCCGTCGGAAGAAGTCCGTGCCTCTGATTCGAATAAACCGCCAACCGCGACGCTCCAATACGGCCTGCCGCGCCATGTCCTCCTGAAGGTTTTCCAGGGTGTGATAGCGGTCGCCGTCACATTCCAACGCCACTCTCTGGCCGTCGCCATGGACGACGAAATCAAGCACGTAGGCACCGACTCTATACTGCGGCGTTACAGCATAGTGCCGTTGCAGGAGTCCCTTGAGGACGCGCTCTTCGAACTCGCCCGATCGTCGATCGACGCGAGCGCGAGGAACGCCAGGTGCGGCATGCCCGGCACGAGGCCGAGCGACACCACGATGCCGGCGGCGATGGCCAGCGACTTCGGCGAAGCGAAGACCTGGCCGCGGATCTGCGCGCCGATG
>CALMNV010000069.1 GCA_937873285.1 uncultured Intrasporangium sp.
GTCGGCACGGCGAGGAGCGGGAGGAGGGCGAGCACGACGATGAGCACTGCCGCCACGAGCGTCGGTGGCGGCGAGAACGACGCGCTCGCCCCCGTGCCGGCGAGCACCCCGGCGGTGAGCAGGAGCAGCACGTAGGAGCAGAACTGGGCGAGCTGGGCGAGCCCCACGCTGGCGGCCGCCACCGCCGGCGGGATGCCGGTCTTCTGCAGATACCTCGTGTTGAGCGCCAGGTTGCCGATGGCCGGCGGGGCGACGAGGCCACTGAACGCGACGGCCAGCTGGGTCATGTAGGTCCGCACGAAGGAGAGCCTGACGTTGACCGAGCCGCTGAGGGCGATCGAGGCACCGGCGAAGGTGAGCGCGGCGAACGCCACCGTCGCCAGCGCCCACCACCACTTGGCGGAGCCGACCACGTTCGCGAGGTTGACCTGCGCGAGCTGGGTGAGCAGCAGGTATGCCGCGACGCCGCCACCGACGACGGTGATGAGGGCGCGTGGGCTCATCCGTCGCAGCTCGACGGGTGCCACCTGCTCCGGGCTCGGCTGCAGGCGCAGGATGCACTCACGCAGTGCGCCGAGCAGTGCCTTGTCCCTGCCGAGGGCCTTGCGCGTCGACGAGGTCAGGGCCAGCGGCTGCAGCAGAGGGAGGGCTCGCGCCACCGTCTCCTTTCCCAGCTCGGCCACGGCCGTGCGCACGGCACGCTCGGCGCCGACACCGAGGGCCACCGTGGTGAGCAGCTGGGCAGTGTCGATCCGCAGGGCCACGTCGCTGGCCGCGATGTCGCCGGCCCCGGTCCGGCGCAGTCCCGCGCGACCGTCGGGCCCCATGGTGACGATGTCCGGCGCAAGCCCGCGGTGCGCGATGCGGTGCAGCTGAAGCCGACCGAGCATCTGCCAGACGGCGTGGAGCTGGGCGTCGTCGAGGTCGGCCCCGAGCTCCCCGAGCAGGGTGCCCTCGGGCTTGGCGTAGGCGATGAGCGCGGAGAAGGGGCCCACCTCGGCGACCGCGACCGGAGCGGGGGCCGGGATGCCGGCCCGCGCGAGGACCAGCCCCATCAGGGTGCGGTGCTCGATGTCGGCGCGCAGGGTGAGCGCGGGTGGCCGGGTGCTCGCGCTGCGCAGCCGAGCCGACCGGAGCAGGCGCCGGCCGGAGGCCCACCACATCGTGTCGCGGTCGAGGACCCGCACGTCCAGCTGCCCTGCGGGCGTGTCGCCCGCGTAGGTCCGCGTCCCCCCGTCGAGGGAGAGCAGCTCCAGCCGGGTGAGCGGGATGCCGCCGGTCACGAGCACCTGCGCCACCTGGGTGCCGGCCGGGCGGTTGGAGACGGCGCCGAACGCATAGCGGAAGGCGAGCCCGACGGCCCAGCCGAGCAGCACCGAGCAGAAGATCGACAGCCCGGTGCTGGCACCGGAGAGGAAGACGGTGACCGCGAGCGACGCCACGACGACGGCAGCGACGGTCGAGATGCGGCGGCGCCGCATGGCGTCGGCCACGGTGAGCAGGGCCACGATCGAGACGAGGACCGCGTCGAGGGGCTCGGTGTAGCCGGCGCTGAGCGGCCGGGTGAGCGCACCGAGGACCGACCCCAGATGCCCGTCGAGGATGAGGGTCCGCAGCGCGAGGACGAGCAAGGCGCCGGCTCCGGCCGCAAGCAGGGCCTGGACCAGCTGCCAGTAGCGGCCACGCACGACGAGGTCCGCCCCCACCACAAGCGGCAGGACCACGACGCCGATGCCGCCCAGCCAGCCGAAGAGCTGGAGCAGCACCCTCGGCAGACCGCTGGTCGCCAGGGCCAGGTCCCGCTCCAGCGCCCCGGTCGTCCCCACTGCGACGTCCGCGACGGCGATGACCACGACCAGGAGCGTCACGACGAGCGCCAGCCGCAGCGCGTCCGCGGGACGCCGGACCCGGTCCGGGACGGGGGGCTCGATCACCTCGACCGGGGCGGGGTTGATGGGCACCGGCTCATTCTCGCCCAGCCGTGTGCCGGAGCACCGCAACTGGCGCCCGCGTCGGATGTCGTGCGCTCGAGGTCGGTGGGCTCGGGACCAGCCCGGGGCCCGGCGGGGACGTACGCTCGCCGTGTGAGCGAGCACCCGCGGCATCCCGCCACCCGGCGCCCCGTCCCGGTCGGGCAGGCCGCTCCGCAGTGGGTCGCGCTCGCCCCCAGCAGCGTCCGCCGCACCCTGGTCGCCGTGGTCGTCGCCCTCGTGTTGCTGCGGGTGGGCGAGTGGGCCCTCCACGCGATCGGCTCGTTCCTCTTCCTGCTGCTCATCGCCTGGTTGCTGTCGATCGCGATGGAGCCGGTCGTGCTCTGGCTGGTGGCCCGAGGCGTCCGGCGGGGCCTGGCCACGGGCCTGACGATGCTCGTCATGCGCGCCATGGTCGGCGCGCTCGTCCAGTTGTTCGGGTCGCTGTTCCTGGCCCAGCTCTCCGCGCTCGGACAATCCCTGCCCGGCACCGGGACGGCCGCCCTCAACTGGGTCAACGGGAGGCTCGGCACCACCTTCGACATCACCTCCGTCCAGCAGGCCCTCAGCCTCACCCCGACCCGCATCGGCGAGCTCGCCGGTCGGTATGGCGGCGGCATCCTCGGTGTCTTCGGGTCGCTGGTGACGTTCGTCTTCGACTCCCTGACGATTCTCGTGTTCGCCTTCTACCTCTCAGCGGACAGCCCTCGGCTGCGCCAGCGCATCGGCTCGTGGCTGCCTCCGCGCTACCAGCGGGTCTTCAACACCGTCTGGGTGACGTCCGTGGAGAAGACCGGCGGGTATGTCATCTCCAAGCTGGTCCTGGCGGCGCTGTCCGCGCTCTTCCACGTGGCCTTCTTCTGGTTCGTGCAGGTGCCCTTCTGGCTGCCGCTCGGGATCTTCGCCGGCATCGTCGGCCAGTTCATCCCGACGGTCGGAACGTATATCGGCGTCGCACTGCCCGCCCTCTTCGCGCTGCTCTCAGAGCCGAGCACCGCGCTGTGGATCATCCTGTTCGCCACGGTGTACCAGCAGATCGAGAACTACGTCTTCACCCCGAAGATCAGCCGGCGCACCATGGACGTGCACCCGGCGGTGGCGCTCGGCTCCGTCATCGTCGGCGCAGCGCTCTTCGGCCCGGTCGGTGCGCTCATCGGCATCCCCGTCGCCGCGGTGGCGCTGTCGGTGCTCGACACCTTCAGCAAGGTGCATGAGCTCGTGCCCGAGCTCGCCTCGCTCGACACCCGAGCAGACGACGACGTCGGAAGGTCGGACCTGGGCGACGACGGCGACCAGCAGGACCAGGACGACCAGTCCGGAGACGACCGCCAGCCTTCCGGGAGGCGGGCGGCTGGCCTGGGCGTCCGTGCCGAAGTGCCTCCCGCGGGGGAGGGCTGACCCCCGCCTGCCGTATGCCGGGTGCGTCCCTCGTGGGACAGGCGGCGGCCTCTGCGTATGCCGTCGCCCCTCAAGACCTGCGATGAGGCGCCGCTGGGGACGGGCCCTCCTCGAGCGAGAACAGCGGCCGGACGTCCTGCAGACGGGCTGGCCGCGGCAGGCTCGAGCGTGCCAGCACACGCGCCCAGGCGACCTGTCTCCGGTGGGTCACGTGACCACCTGGAAGGTAGGCGTAGTCGCTCGTGACGAGCCCCACGATGAGGCTGGCCCCCGCCGACGGCGCAACGGCCAGCTCGTCGCCCACCTCGACGTCCCACACGAGCTCCGCCAGCGCACGAACAGCTCGGCTGGGCCGGCGCGGGTTGTCCCCGTGGAGGGCGGCGAGCGCCACCAGGTCGAGACCCGCCGCGCTCCTGCTGACCCCGGTCGCGGCGCCGAAGCCGGCGACGCCGGTCCGCAGCGACTCGCCGAGCGCTGCGTCGGACTCCGCCCGCAGCACCCACAGCCGCCGGCGGCCCCCGGCCGCACCGGCCGCTGCGGCGGCGGCCGGTGCGGCCATCCCCGTCGACCCGGTCGGCGGGTCGGGGGGCGGCGCGGCGGGCGGCCACAGGTACGGCAGCCCCAGCGGGCAGTCCGGGAAGCGCAGCCGGTAGTAGGCGGGGTCCTTGCCGATGAGCTGGCTCTGGTGCGACAGGTGCAGCTGCGGGTCGCCCAGCCACGGTGGCAGCCCGCCGGCACGGCCCAGCTCGTCCTGGTCGAGCGACGACACGTGCGGGGCGAACTCGGCGATCTGCTCCGCCGTCGTGTCGCCGTGGCCTCGGGCCGTCCACGCCTCGGTGATGTCGAGCCCGTAGCGGACGAGCGCGTCGGTCCAGCCCCGCCACATCCTCACGGCCGGGTGGTTCTGCCACCCGTAGTGCGCAAACTCGAGAGCCCGCAGGATCTGCAGGGTCTCGACCCGTTGCTTGCCCAGGCGCCGTGAGTCGAGCACGTCGCCGGACTCCCGGAAGCTTGGGTACGGCAGAAACGTCTGCACCGGCTGTCCCCGGTGCTCAGGGAAGCGGTGGCTCGGCCGAGGCGCGCTCGGGGGGTGTGGCCCGAGCGAGCTCGTCCCAGTCCGCCTCGAGCAGCTCGAGCAGGCCGTCGGCGACGAGCACCGCGCCGGCCCGCTCCAGCTCGTCGACGCCGAAACCCCCGGTGCGCAGCGCGACGCACGGCGCACCCAGGCGTGCCGCCGAGGTGACGTCGAAGGTGGAGTCGCCGAGCACCAGAGCCTGGTGACCTCCGGCGCGTTCCAGAGCGACCTTCAGGATGTCCGGCGCCGGCTTGGAGGACTGCGCGTCGTCCGAGGTCGTCACGGCCGCGACGAGGTCCGCGACGCCGAGGAGCTCGAGAGCCCGCTCGGTGTGCCGGGCCTTGCCGGAGGAGGCGAGCGCGACACGGAAACCGCGGTCGGTGAGCAGCCGGACCAGGTCAGTCGCTCCCGGCAGCGGGGACACCTCGTCGAGCAGGCGATCGTACTCGGCCACCCAGCTCTCCCGCAGCGCGTCCCCGAGCTCGTCCTCGACGTCGTCACCGGCGAGCGCGCCGACGAGCCGGTCACCGCCCATCCCGACGGCTCGGTGGACTCGCCAGACCGGCAGCTCGAGGCCGTGTGAGCGGAACGCGCGGTGCCAGGCCAGGGCATGGTGGTAGGTCGAGTCGACGAGGGTGCCGTCGACGTCGAGGAGGACGGTGTCGCGGCGGGGGCTGCTGGGCGCTGCTGTCATGGCGGGCGTGTACCCACTCCACGCGGGCTGGTCACGGGGAACGCGCCCGGGGCGGTGCTCTTTAGAGGGCACCCCGCCGGTGGCCTGGGTCGCGGCATCTCCCGGGCGGCCCGGTCGAGCATCCGGCGCCCGTCCATCGCACTGTCAGGGCACGTGCAGCGACTGCCCAGCCAGCCGACCTAGAGTCGCACGGTCCCGACCCCGGAGCGATCGAGATGTCAATGCGCCCTGCCACCGCCCTGCCCCCAGCTCGGCCGCCCACCAGCCCCCGCGAGCCCGGGGCTGCGCGGCACGGCACCCGGCGTCGCCGGGTGGTGCTCACGGTGGTCGGAGCTCTCGTCGCGCTGCTGGTGCTCGGCGCCATCGCGGTGGGCACGCTGCTCGGCGCCAAGGGCACGGCGGTGGCCACGAAGGTCTTCCAGGGCGGAGGGTCGCCCCTCCAGCTCGTCGCGCCCGGTGCGCCGCTGCGGACGGACGCCCAGGGCCGCTCCAACATCCTCGTCATCGGCACGAGCCAGGACGACCCGGGTCACGCCAACGGCCCGGGAGGTCAGGGGATGTGGCTCACCGACTCCATCCAGCTGGTCAGCTATGACCAGCGGCGCGCCTCGGCCACGATGATCGCCATCCCCCGTGACCTGTGGGTGCGGCTGCCCACGCCCTGCGTCGTGGGCGGTGAGGCCAAGATCAACGCCGTCTACGAGTGCGCCTCCGGGCTGTTCTCCCAGCAGCAGTCGGCGGTGCCGGACTACCCTGCCGTCGACGCCCGCGGCGCGCAGGCGCTGATGCGCACGGTCTCCGAGGTGACCGGGCTGCAGGTGCAGTACTACGTGCACGTCGACTACTCGGTGGTGCGCCAGGCTGTCGACGCGGTCGGTGGGGTCAACGTCGACATCGTCGGCGACGGGCATCCCGGCATCTTCGACACCAACCAGGATCAGTACGGCGGGTGCCCGGGCGAGCAGGTCTCGTGCCGAACGGTGTACTACCCGCGCAACGGCGTCTACCACCTCGACGGGGCCCATGCCCTTGCTCTCGCCCGGGCGCGCGGGGACGCCAACCCGCGGTCCTCCCTCAACTACGGGTTGGCCCGTGGCGACCTGGACCGGGAGGCCAACCAGCAGAAGGTCATGCTCGCCCTCGCCCACCAGGCTGCGTCCATCGGCGTGCTGGCCAACCCGGTGGCCGTGAGCAACCTGCTGACCGCGCTCGGTGACAACGTGACGACCAACCTGTCCACCGGCGAGGCGAAGACCCTCTTCGACTTCGTGCGCACGAAAGGCACCACCGGCATCTCGAGCTACACCCTGACGGATCCCGCCAAGCCGCTCCTGCGCATCGGGTGGGCGGGCCCTCAGAGCGTGGTGCGACCCGTCGCCGGGCTCTTCGACTACTCCGCCATCCACAGCGCGCTCGGCCCGCTGCCTCGCTGACCGGCCTTCCGGTCAGGAGTCGACTGCCTCCGGGGTGGCAGCCGGGGTCGGCACGTCGACGTTCTCCGGGAAGTGGCAGGCCACCCGGTGGCCGGGGCGCAGCTCGACGAGCTCGGGAGCAACGGTGCGGCAGACCTCCTGCGCCTTCCAGCACCGAGTGGAGAACCGGCAGGCGGGCGGCGGGTTGATCGGGCTCGGCACGTCGCCTTGCAGGCGGATCCGCTCCCGCGCGCCGCGCCGCCTCGTGTCGGGCAGGGGCACGGCCGACATCAGGGCCGTGGTGTAGGGGTGCATGGGCTGGGCGTAGAGGGCGTCGCGCCCGGCGAGCTCCACGAGGTTGCCGAGGTACATGACGGCGACCCGGTCGGACATGTGCCGCACGACGGACAGGTCGTGGGCGATGACGACATAGGTCAGGCCGAACTCCTCCTGCAGGTCCTCGAGCAGGTTGATGACCTGCGCCTGGATCGACACGTCGAGCGCCGACACCGGCTCGTCGGCGACGATGAGCTTGGGGCTGAGCGCGAGCGCCCGGGCGATGCCGATGCGCTGCCGCTGGCCACCGGAGAACTCGTGCGGATAGCGGTTGTAGTGCTCGGGGCTGAGGCCGACCAGCTCGAGCAGGTCCTGCACGGTCCGCTTGATCCCCTTGTCCGTCTTGACGCTCTGCAGGCGGAACGGCGCGCCCACGATGGTGCCCACGGTGTGGCGCGGGTTGAGCGACCCGTAGGGGTCCTGGAAGATCATCTGCACGTCGCGGCGCAGCGGGCGCATCCGGCCCGTCGACAGGTGGGTGATGTCGCGCCCCTCGAACCGGATGCTGCCAGCGGACGGCTCGAGCAGCCGGGTCAGCAGCCGGCCAGTCGTCGTCTTGCCGCATCCAGACTCTCCCACGAGCGAGAGCGTCTCACCACGGGCGAGATCGAAGGTCAGCCCGTCGACGGCCTGGACGGCGCCGACCTGGCGCTGAAGCAGACCGCGACGGATGGGGAAGTGCTTGGTCAGGCCGGTGACGGACAGCAGGGCGTCGCTGCCCTCGGCCACCGCGCCCGCGCGGCCTGGTCCGGTCGCCGTGCTCACAGCGTCTCCCGGATCTCGTTGTCCCAGATGTCGCGGCGTTGCGCGCTGGTGAGATGACAGGCGATGTGATGGTCCGCCAGCACCTCGCGGAACGGGGGCCGCTGTGTCCGGCTCAGGCCCTCGGTCAGGTCCGCGTAGGCGCAGCGGGGATGGAACGGGCAGCCGGAGGGCACGGTGATCAGGCTCGGCGGTGTGCCCGGGATCGGCCGGAGGCGCTCCGTGCGGGCCCGGTCCATCCGCGGCATCGAGGCCAGCAGGCCCCAGGTGTAGGGCTGCTGCGGTCGCTCGAAGATCTGTTCTGCGGCGCTGTACTCCACCGCTCGGCCGGCATACATCACGAGGATGTCGTCGGCGAGCTCGGCGACCACTCCGAGGTCGTGGGTGATGAGGATGACGGCGGAGCTGAACTCGGCCTGCAGGTCGCGGATGAGGTCGAGGATCTGGGCCTGCACCGTGACGTCGAGCGCGGTCGTCGGCTCGTCGGCGATGAGCAGCTCCGGGTCGCACGAGAGCGCCATCGCGATCATCGCGCGCTGTCGCATCCCGCCGGAGAACTGGTGGGGATAGTCGTCGACGCGGGAGCGCGGCTGGGGTATGCCCACCCTCCCCAGCATGTCGATGGCGTGCTTGTAAGCCACCGCCCTGCTGACGTTGTGGTGCACCCGGTAGGCCTCGACGATCTGATGGCCGACCGTGTAGAAGGGGTGCATCGCCGAGAGCGGGTCCTGGAAGATCATCGCCATGCGCTTGCCCCGCAGGGCCCGCACGGTGTCGGAGTCGGCCCCCACGAGCTCCTGCCCGTCGAGGAGGATGGAGCCGCTCATCCTGACCGTGCCGGGCTTGTGCAGCCCCATGACCGACATGCTCGTCACACTCTTGCCCGAGCCGGACTCGCCGACGATCCCCAGCGTGCGCCCCCGCGCGACGTCGAAGGAGAGCCCGTCGACCGACCTGACGAGGCCGTCGTCGGTGGGAAAGTGGACCTGCAGGTCGCGCACCGACAAGAAGGCGTCCGCCGGAGGACGGCCCAGCCCGCCGAGGCCCTCCACCGGGGAGAGCGAGTCGAACCGGGCACGGTCAACGGTCGAGGTCATGAGGCCCGCACTCTCGGGTCGACAACGGCATACAGCAGGTCAACGACGAGGTTGGCCACGATGATGAAGGCGGCACCGAGCAGCGTGACGCCGAGCACCTTGGGCAGGTCGTTGTTGGTGACCGCCTGCACGGCGTACTGGCCGATGCCGGGCAGCGAGAACGTCGTCTCGGTGAGGATGGCGCCGCCGAGCAGCAGGCCCAGGTCGAGGCCGAAGATCGTCAGGATGGGGGTGAGTGCCGCGCGCAGCCCGTGCTTGACGACGACGTCGCGCTCTCGCAGGCCCTTGGCGCGGGCGGTGCGGATGTAGTCCTCGTTCATCGTCTCCAGCATGCCCGCCCGGGTGAGGCGCGCGTATGCCGCCGCGTAGAGGAAGGCGAGCGTGATCCACGGGAGGAGCAGCCGGTAGGCCCAGTCCCACGGCGTGGAGGCGTCCATGGGGTTGGCTCCGCCCGGCGCCGTCCAGCCCAGGCCGTAGCTGAAGATCGACAGGCTGAGCAGGCCGGTGAAGAAGATCGGCAGCGAGACGCCGGCAAGGGCGATGCCCATCGTGGTGCGGTCGAGCACGCTGCCCCGGCGCAGGGCGGACAGCACCCCGGTCGCGACGCCGCCGAGCAGCCAGAGGAAGGCCGCGCCCGAGGCGAGCGAGATCGTGACGGGGAGCCGGTCGAGCAGGTCGGGCAGGACAGGGTTCTGGGTGAGGAAGGAGTAGCCGAGGCACGGTGCGGGGCAGTGCTCGATGCCGGCGCCGTAGTTGTAGTCGGCGCCGGCGACGATGCCCTTGACGAACCGGCCGTACTGGACCCAGATGGGGTCGGTGAAGCCGAGCCGGATGGCGGTCTGGTGGATCTGCTCGGCTCCGGCGCTCTTGCCGACGTAGCGCGACGCGAGGTCGTCCACGGACGCCCCGCCGATGCGAGGCACGAGGAAGAAGATGGCGAAGACGACGGCGCTCACGATGAAGAGCAGGATGATGGCGCCGATGACGCGCCGGATCATGTACGTCAGCACTGGAGTTGGCCGAAGGTGGTGGCGCTCGGCCCCGCAGGACCGGCCGCCACCACCTTCACGCCTTCACCTTCCTTCGGTGGAGGGGCTGGGTTCGGGCACGGCGACCTACTTGGCGGAGGTGCCGATCGCCGCGTAGTCGTACATGTTGTATGCGTCCGTGACGAACACGTTGGTCAAGGTGTCCGGCCGGAAGATGAGGCTCTTGGGCCACACCCCGGGAATGACCTCCGCGTTCTCCATGACGAGCTTGTCGATGTTGCCCCAGATCGCCTCGCGCTTGCTGATGTCGTTCTCGGCGAGGGCCTGGTCGATGAGCTTGTCGACCTCGGGCATCTTGATGCCGAGGTTGGTGTTGCCCGCCGGCCTGATGACCCGGCTGTCGACGATCTGGCTGAGGAAGCCGAAGCCGTCGGGCCAGTCAGCGCCCCAGCTCATGATGAGCAGCCCGAGGCCGTTGGCCTTGGCGAAGTCCGGCTTGCCGGCATACAGCTTGAAGTAGTCACCGCTGGGAAATGCCTTGAGGGTCAGGCGGATGCCCACCTTGGCGAGGGACTGCTGGAGCGACTCGGCCACCGCGCGCTCCTTGGGGCGCTCGGCGCGGAACGAGATGTTGGTGTCGAAGCCGTTGGGCTTGCCGCACGCGGCCAGCGCTGCCTTGGCACCCTGGACGTCGCCCTGCGGGTTGGCCTTGGCGCCGTAGAGGTCCATCTGCACGTGGCCGGGGACGACCGGCGGCAGGAGGCTGGTGGCGATGTCGCCACCTGTCGCGCCGCCGTAGGCGCGCTGGTAGCCCGTCTTGTCGTAGGCGAGCAGGATGGCCTTGCGGCAGTCGAGGTTGTCCAGCGGGGCGACGTCGGTGTTGATCTGCGCGTAGTTCGTGCGCGCCGACGACGGGTTGTCCGACTTGGCCTTCAGCTGCGGGTTGGCGAGGATCTTGCCCTGCGCCGCCGCCTGCACGCCGGTGCCGGCGATGTCGATGTCGATGTCACCGGCCTGCAGCCGGTTGTCGAGGTCGGCCGCGTTGATGCCGATCTCCACCGTGATCTTGTCCGGCAGCGCCTTGCGCCCGGAGTCCGGGTCGGTCTTCGGGTCGTAGTTGGGGTTGCGGTCGAGCTCGAGGCGCTTGCCGGCCTGGTAGGTCGTGAACTTGTAGGGCCCGCTGGAGATGACGTGCTCCTTGTACTTCGCGCCCGTGTCCTTGGCCTGCGGCACCGGGGCCGTGGAGGAGAGCTGGGCGAAGTAGTCGAAGCCGGAGAACGGCTTGTTGAGCCGGAAGACGATCGTCTTGGCGTCGGGGGTCTCGATGGCCTTGAGGTTGTCGAGGTTCTTGTCCTTGTAGACGGAGTATCCCTTCGGCACCCCGGCGAGGAAGTCGTTGAAGTAGGTCGGGCCGTTGGGGAAGGTGTCCTTGTCGAGGGCGCGGGCCACGCCGTACTTGACGTCCTTGCTCGTGATGGGGGTGCCGTCCTCGAACTTGAGGCCGTCG
>CALMNV010000070.1 GCA_937873285.1 uncultured Intrasporangium sp.
GCGGCGCCGGCCACCGCGGCACCCTCGTCCGCCCCTGCCCGGGCCGCGGCACCCGCGCGCAACGGCGCGGTTGCCTACGCCGCCGAGGCCACGCGCTACGCCGAGCCCGAGCGCCCGTCGTCGCGGCCCGCGGCCGCCGCCGCGCGCCCGATGGCCGCACGACCGGCCGAACCGCTCGTCGACGAGGCGCGGGTGAGCGAGCTGGTCGGTCTGCTCGGCAGTGCCCCGGCTGCCCCGGCCGCCGTGCAGGAGGCACCGGCCTACGGCCGGACGGCCTACCCGCGGGTCAGCCCGCAGCGGACCAGTTTCCCGAAGGCCGCGTGGCCGGCGCTCGACGACGAGGACGACGACACCGAGGACGACGCCGAGCCGCAGGTCGAGCTCCCGGCGTCCAGCGCCCCCTCCCCCTTCACCGCCGCCCTCGCGCGGATGGTCGCCGGAGACCGGGACGTGCGGCAGGCGGTCGCCGAGGCCGTCGAGGAAGTCAACGACCAGCCCGGCGCGGTGCTCGCCCGCGGGGGAACGGAGTCCCGGCCGATCCGGTCCGGGCTCGTGCGACCAGCAGACACAGCGGTGTGGCCCCGTGCGGCGCGCCAGGAGGAGGAAACGGTGGGAGATCAGGTCATCGCGCCGCCCTCCATGCCCGCAGCGCCACCCGTGGAGATGCCGACCTGGGCCGCCGAGCCCGAGGCCGTCGTCGTCCCGGACTCCTCGCGCGAGGAGGCGATCGCCGAGATCCTCCGCTCCGCGCTGGCGCAGGGACACTCCGACGAGGCCCTCACCGGGATCCTGCGCAAGGTGCTGGACGGCGCCTCGCCGCAGGCCGCGCTGACCGAGCCGGAGCCGCCGGCCGTGGCCCCGGGTCACGTGCTGGCCGACAACGTCGTGGCCGAGTCGTTCCCGACCGTGCTGGCAGCGTTGCCCGAGCCCGAGCCCGAGCCCGAGCCCGTCGCCGTCGTCGAGTCCTTCGTCGAGCCGGTGGCCGTCGTCGAGCCCGTCGTCGAGCCCGTGGCCGTCGTCGAGCCGGTGGCCGTCGTCGAGCCGGTCGCCGTCGTGCCCGTCGCGCCGCGCGTCACGGCCTCCCCGTTCGCGCCGCTGCCTGCCCCGCCCGTGGACATCTGGGGCGCGCCCACCTCGACGCCGCTGTGGGGCGAGCCGGTCACCCCGACCCGGGTCGTGTCCACCGACGCCCCGATCTGGGCCGAGGTCGTGCTGGCCGAGCCGCACGTGGCCGAGCCGCACGTGGCCGAGGCACCCGCGGTCGAGGCACCCGCCGTCGAGGTTCCGGTCTTCGAGTCGATCTTCGAGTCCTCCGCTGTCGATGCCCCGGTCGAGGTCGCGCCGGAGCCCGTCGTCGAGACGACTGTCGAGACCGAGACCGAGACCCTCGAGGCCGAGGCCGACGAGACCGAGACCCTCGAGAACGACGCCGTGGAGATCGAGGCCGTCGAGGAGGCCCCGGTCGCCGTCGCCGAGATGGCTCCACTGCTGGCCCGGACCGCGAGCGACCCGGCGCCCTTCTCGCTGCCGATGTCGATGTCGATGTCCCTCGACGCGACCACCGTGATGCCTCCCCTGTCGCTGCTGCCGCCGCTGCCGTCGTCGCGCGGGCGTGGCCGCCCGCCGGTGCCGCCGACGTCGTCGCGGCCCGCCGTCCCGCCCGCGACCCCCACCGTCTCCGAGTCGACGGCAGCGCCGGCCGCCCCGGAGGCCTCCGAGCCCGTCGCGCCCCCGGCTCCCACGCCCTCAGCTCTGGCCACGGTCACCCGCCTCCCGGTCGCGCCGCTCATGGCCACCCCGGAGACCCCGGAGCTGACCGAGCAGGAAGTCGCGCAGCTGGAGAACCCGGCCGTCGACGAGGTGCAGGCCCCCGCACCTGCGCCGGTCGTCGAGCCCGCCCGCCCCGAGCCCGGCCGCCCCGAGCCCGCCCGCCCTGAGCCCGGCCGCCCCGAGCCGCTGAGGCGCGGGGCGCGGGGCGCGGGGCGGGGCGGCCTACCCGGTCCCGTCGCGGCGCTCGGTCTCCCAGGAGGGTCGCAGCGGAAAGCCCGAGCTGCCGTCCGGCCCGGTCCGCGAGGCGAGCACTTGGTGCAGCTGGATCCGGTTTCGCTCGAAGGACAGCCGTGAGCCGGCGAGATAGAGACCCCACACCCGAGCGACGCCGAGGCCGGCGTCGGCCACGCACTCGTCCCAGGAGGCGGCGAGGTTGGCACACCAGGCGGCCGTGGTCCGCGCGTAGTGCTCGCGCAGGTTCTCCTGGTGGCGCACCTCGAAGCCCTCGTTCTCCATGGCGCGCACGACGTCGCCGGAGCCGGTCAGCTCGCCCTCCGGGAACACGTAGCGGTTGATGAAGCCGCGGGCCGGCAGGCCGGGATGCCGGTTGTCGGGGCGGGTGATGCAGTGGTTGAGCAACCGGCCGCCGTCCCGGAGCCGCTCGCGCAGGAAGCGGAAGAACTCCACGCCTTCGCGCAGCCGCCGCACCAGCATCTGCCGGTCGCGCACCATCTCGCCGCAGATGGAGGCTATTTTCGGCGCGCGGAAGTAGAAGCGGCGGTAGAAGGTCTCGACGCTGTCGAAGATCTCGGTGTGCGTCAGGTGCGGGTAGTGCAGCGGCGCGATCTGCACGCCGTGCGCGTCCACGTATTCGGTGTTCGCGGTGTCCAGCCAGCCCTCGCTGGCGTATGAACCTGGGTCCGATATGACTGACCGTCTGCCCTGGACGTCAAAGATCGTGACCATCCCGGCGCCGGCGGACCGGGTCCTTGCCCTGCTGACGGACTTGGACGGGGCCAGGGGGTGGCTTCCGCGCTGCGCAACGCTCGAGGGCACCTCGGCGGGTCCTTTCGCGCGGGGGACGCAGTGGCGTGAGGCACGCCGCATCGCCGGGATAGAGGTGCGGCGAAGGATGACGGTCGACGCACATACCAGCAGCGGCTTCCTCGCTTCCGGTCCGGTCGACAACGGGCCCGTGTACTCGCTGCGCTACAGCGTCCACGCTCAGTCGGCCGGCTCGTGCAGCGTCATGGCTTCCCTGCAACCACACACCGGCGCCACTGGTGGCCGTCGCGGCCTGCAGCGTCTGCGTCCCTGGTTCCTGCGCCCTGAACAGATCTTCTGCTGGCTCCTGCGCTCAGACCTCATCGCGTTAGCCCAAGCGGCCACGACCACTGCGGAACAGGAGCACAGGAGATGAGCATCCACATGGTCGCCGTTGGTGGCA
>CALMNV010000071.1 GCA_937873285.1 uncultured Intrasporangium sp.
GGTGCGGCAGAAGACGACGGTGCGGCCCTCGCGGTTGGCGACCTCGGCGGTGATCGCCTTCTTGTGCACCGGGTCGATGAGGAGCACGTGGTGCTCCATCGTCTCGACGGAGGCCGTGGCGTCGTCCGTGGAGTGGGTGACCGGGTCAGTGAGGTAGCGCTCGACGAGGGTGTCGATGCCGTTGTCCAGCGTGGCCGAGAAGAGCAGCCGCTGCCCGTCTGCCGGGATGAGGTCGAGGCTGGTCGAGATCTCGGGCAGGAAGCCCATCTCGGCCATGTGGTCCGCCTCGTCGAGCACGGTGATGCGCACGTCGCCCATCTCGACCGCACCACGCTCGAGCAGGTCGTTGAGCCGCCCGGGGGTCGCGATGAGGATGTCGACGCCGCGGTTGAGGGCGTTGATCTGGCCGGTGTAGCTCAGGCCGCCCGCGACGAGCTTGTGCCGCAGACCGACGACGTGCACGAGCGGCTCGAGGGCGTCGGAGACCTGCATGGCCAGCTCGCGGGTCGGCACGAGGACCAGAGCCCGCGGCCGGCGCGGCGTGCTGCGGGTGCCGGTCTCGAGGAGGCGGGCGATGAGCGGCAGGCCGAAGGCGAGCGTCTTGCCCGACCCGGTCTGGCCGCGACCCAGCACGTCTCGCCCGGCGAGCGCGTCGGGGATGGCGGCCGTCTGGATGGGGAACGGCGTCGTGATGCCCTCGCGGGCGAGCCGCTCGACGAGCCGCTCCGGCAGCCCGAGGGCGGCGAAGCCGTTGTCCTCGGCGACCTCGACCGGGCCCTCGGAGACGTCAGCGCGCGTCGCCTTGGTCCACGTGTCGGCGGCGAGGCGCTCGGTCTCCGCGTCCTGCGTGAAGCGGTCCTCGAAGGAGCCGGTGCGACGCTCGGCACGGGGGGCGAAGTCTCGGCCACGTCGCTCGGACGGCGGTCGGCCGCGGTCGTATGCCGGACGGTCGGCCCGGTCGTAGACCGGACGGTCGGCGCGCTGGGAGGAGCGGCCCGCCCGGTCGTCCCGCTGGTAGGAGCGCCCACCGCGGTCGTCGCGACGCTCGAACGACGGGCGCTCCTGCCGGTCGAAGGACCGACGGTCGTCGCGACGCTCGAACGACGGGCGCTCCTGCCGGTCGTAGGGACGGCGTCCATCAGGGCGGTCGAAGGAGCGACGCTCCTCGCGCGGGGCGCGCCACTCCCGGCCGCCGACGTGCGGCGAGCCAGCCGCGGCAGCCGGAGCGCTCTGGCCGCGGTGCGCCTTCTTGGCGCTCGCCGCGGCGTTCTTCTGGCCGGTGGTCCAGCGGGCCTTCTTGGGCGCGCCGGAGAGGGTGGACTTGGGCATGCGTATTCAGCTCACTTCAACTCGAGCAGACTTCGTCTCGAGCCGTGAGCCATGCACGACCGTATCGACGAGCCTCAGGCGCGTCGTTCGCGCCCGTGTGGACCGGTGCCACGGCCTCTGTGCCGTCCGGTGTCGGACCCGCTCCGCGTCGGGGGTGTGGTTTCCGCACGACGTGACGCTCTCGCCACGTCAGCACGGGCGTCGCCTCGCCGGCCGGGGCCTCTCAAGCCGGGGGCGAGGAGACCATCCGTCCTGGTCCCGAGGCGACTCGGAGCCGGATGCCCTCAAGCCTACCAGCGCCGGGCCACGCGTCCGACCACCGGGCCCCCTGCTGCCGAGCCGTCCGAGGCGCGGCGACGCCGAGCCAGAGCCCAGCCCGCGACCGCGACCCCCACGACGTCGAGGACGACGTCCCACGGGTCACCTGAGCGCCCGGGCAGCACGACGGCCTGGACGACCTCGCTGAGCGGAGCGTGCACGAGGAACACCGCCACCGCGGCCACCGCGGAACGGCCCGCGAGCTGCAGGGCTCGCCCCACGGCATACGTCGGGACGAGGAAGACCAGCCCGTGCACCACCTTGTCGGTCCATGAGACCGGCCCCTGCACCGAGACGACCGGCCAGTAGAGCACGAGCACCTGTCCGACGACGGCCACGGCCGCGACGGCGGCGGGCAGTCGGCGTGGTCGGGTTGGCATGGCGCCTCCAGTGTGACATCACCGCCGCCACCCCGGATGCCGACGTCTGGCAGCGCTGCGCGTCGGCCAGGCCCCCTCGCGGCCCGCCCGGGACATGGCGGTCGGGATGCCGGTCCAGACGGGGCAGGCGGAGGCTGCTCGGAATAGCGCCTAGGGCGACGTCGTTGGCAAGGCCATGGCAACCACAGAGCTGACCGCGCAGTCCTTCGAGAAGACCGTCCTCGACAACGACATCGTGCTCGTCGACTTCTGGGCGTCCTGGTGCGGCCCGTGCCGGCAGTTCGCGCCCGTCTACGAGGCGGCGTCCGAGCGCAACGAGGGCATCGTCTTCGGCAAGGTCGACACGGAGGCGGAGCAGTCCCTCGCGGCCGCCGCCAACATCACCTCCATCCCGACGCTGATGGCCTTCAAGGAGGGCGTCCTCGTCTTCGCCCAGCCCGGCGCCCTGCCGCAGTCGGCGCTGCAGGAGGTCATCGACAAGGTCAAGGAGCTCGACATCGCCCCGATCAAGGAGCAGCTGGCGGCGCAGACCGCGAGCGAGTCCGCCGCGCAGCAGGCCTGACCCGCGCGCGGGGCCGGCCTGCTGCGCGGCATACGGCACGGAAGCAACGAAGGAGGGCGCCCGGGCAGACCGGGCGCCCTCCTTCGTCCTGCAGTCAGGCACTTGTCGTGCAGCTGTCCTGCACAGCGTGATGTGGCCACCGCGAGTGGTGGAGGTGGCGGGAATTGAACCCGCGTCCGATGACGAGAAACCAGGGCTTCTCCGGGTGCAGTGCGCTACGGATTTTCTCGGCCCCAGAGCTCGCGCGCACACGTCCTCTGACAGGCCCAGCTGAGAGAGAGTCCGACACCGCGTCCCAGCACCGCGATGTCGCAAGTTTCCTAGCTGACGCCAGGCACTGAGTCGGAAACTAGCTCAGGCTGACGGACTTCGAGGCTCGCTCAGGCGGCGAGGGCGAAGTCGGTGCGCTTGGAGTTGGCACCTATTGGTTTGCAGGGAGCGTTGACGAGATAACCCTGCATCCTCGACCCGCTTCCCCTGGGTTGTCGACCACCGTCGAAACCGATCACCCCCATGAGGGTGTCCACATCACGCTGTCCAGTTGTCAACCTGCAGTGCACAGTATGCCGCAGCAACGCCCCTGAGCGCGACGGCATTCCCGCGGGCGACAGGTGGCAGACAGGCGGGCGACCGGTGGGCGACGGTGCTGACCGCCGCGCCGGGGTGCCGGCCCCGGATCCGGCGTCCCGTCCCGCTCCCCGGTCGGGCCATGGGTGCGGCGGCGCCCCGCCAGTAGGCTTCCCGAAGCGCTGAGCGGCCGCGCGCGGCCCGCACGCAGCCGACGACCGCACCCGCCTGCGCACCGCCCTGCTCTCCGCCCTGCACCGCCCTGGAGGTCCGATGTTCCGCAAGGTCCTGGTCGCCAACCGAGGCGAGATCGCCGTGCGGGCCTTTCGGGCCGCGACGGAGCTCGGCGCGAAGACGGTGGCGGTGTACCCCTTCGAGGACCGCAACAGCGAGTACCGGTTCAAGGCCGACGAGGCCTACCTCATCGGCGAGCGGGGGCATCCGGTCCGCGCCTACCTCGACCCCGCCGGGGTCGTCGACGCGGCGGTGCGGGCGGGCGCCGACGCGGTCTATCCCGGTTACGGCTTCCTCTCCGAGAACCCGGAGCTCGCCGCCGCGTGCGCCGAGGCTGGGGTCACCTTCGTCGGGCCACCGGCGCGGGTGCTGCAGCTGACGGGCAACAAGGCCCGGGCCATCGAGGCCGCCGTGGCGGCCGGCCTGCCGACGCTGCGCTCGAGCGAGGCCAGCGACGACCCGGGCGAGCTGCTCACCCGGGCGCGGGAGATCGGCTTTCCGCTCTTCGTCAAGGCGGTCAGCGGTGGCGGCGGCCGGGGCATGCGCCGGGTGGATGGCCCCGAGGCGCTCCCTGACGCCCTCGACTCGGCGATGCGCGAGGCGGAGTCGGCCTTCGGCGACGCGCGGATGTATCTCGAGGAGGCGGTCGTCGGGCCGCGGCACATCGAGGTGCAGATCCTCGCGGACGGCGAGGGGAACGTGCTGCACCTCTACGAGCGGGACTGCTCGGTGCAGCGGCGGCACCAGAAGGTCGTCGAGCTGGCCCCCGCCCCCAACCTCGACCCCGAGCTGCGCGACCGGATCTGCGCCGACGCGGTGGCCTTCGCCCGGGAGATCGGCTACGTCAACGCCGGCACGGTCGAGTTCCTCCTCGACCCGAGCAGCGGACGCTACGTCTTCATCGAGATGAACCCGCGGATCCAGGTCGAGCACACCGTGACCGAGGAGGTCACCGACGTCGACCTGGTCAGCTCCCAGCTGCGGATCGCCTCGGGCGAGACGCTCGCCGATCTCGGGCTGGCACAGGAGACCGTGCGGCTGCGCGGTGCCGCGCTGCAGTGCCGGATCACGACGGAGGACCCGGCAAACGGCTTCCGGCCGGACACCGGCAAGATCAC
Organism: uncultured Intrasporangium sp.; assembly: GCA_937873285.1. GTDB lineage: Bacteria > Actinomycetota > Actinomycetes > Actinomycetales > Dermatophilaceae > CALMNV01. The sequence continues at coordinate 4,509 of CALMNV010000071.1, forward strand.
CGTCTACCGCGCGCCGGGCGGCGCCGGCATACGGCTCGACGGTGGGACGGTCTTCGACGGCGCGGTGATCGGTGCCTACTTCGACTCCATGCTCGTCAAGCTCACCTGCCGTGGGCGCGACCTCGGGATGGCGGTGACGAGGGCGAAGCGCGCGCTGGCGGAGTTCCGGATCCGCGGGGTCAACACCAACATCGCGTTCCTCGAGGGCCTGCTCTCGGACCCCGACTTCGTCGCCGGGCGGGTGACGACCGCGTTCATCGACGAGCGTCCCGAGCTGCTGCACACCCGCGCGCCGGCGGACCGCGGGTCCAAGATCCTCTCCTACGTCGCCCATGTCACCGTCAACCGGCCCTACGGCGAGGCGCGACCGAGCATCTCCCCCCGCGACAAGCTGCCGGGCTGCGACCTCTCGGCACCGGCACCCCGGGGCGCGTTGCAGCGGCTGCGCGACCTCGGCCCCGAGGGCTTCGCCGCCGACCTGCGCGCCCAGGTCCCCGTGGCCGTGACCGACACGACGTTCCGGGACGCGCACCAGAGCCTGCTGGCCACGCGGGTGCGCACGCCGGACCTGCTGTGGGTCGCGCCCTACGTCGCCCGGCTGACCCCGCAGCTGCTCTCCGTGGAGGCGTGGGGCGGCGCGACCTACGACGTCGCGCTGCGCTTCCTCAAGGAGGACCCGTGGGAGCGGCTGGCCAAGCTGCGCGCGGCGATGCCCAACGTGCCGCTCCAGATGCTGCTGCGCGGGCGCAACACGGTGGGCTACACGCCCTATCCGCGCAAGGTCACCGACGTGTTCGTGCGCGAGGCGGCGGCGACCGGCATCGACATCTTCCGCATCTTCGACGCGCTCAACTCGGTCGAGCAGATGGCGCCTGCGATCGACGCGGTCCGCGAGACGGGCACCGCCATCGCGGAGGTCGCCCTGTGCTACACGGGCAACATGCTCTCGCCGGACGAGCGCATCTACACCCTCGACTACTACCTCGCTCTGGCTGAGCGCATCGCCGAGGCCGGCGCCCACGTCCTCGCCATCAAGGACATGGCGGGCCTGCTGCGCGCTCCCGCGGCCGCCGCGCTCGTCGCCGCCCTCCGCGAGCGCTTCGACCTGCCGGTCCATCTGCACACCCATGACACGGCCGGAGGGCAGCTGGCCACCCTGCTCGCCGCGGTCGAGGCTGGCGTCGACGCCGTCGACGTCGCGGCGGCGCCGATGGCGGGCACGACGAGCCAGGTGTCGATGTCCGCCCTCGTCGCCGCGCTCGAGGGCACCGAGCGCGACCCCGGCCTCGACTTCCGCGCCGTCGCCGACCTCGAGCCCTACTGGGAGGCGACCCGGAGCCTCTACCGGCCCTTCGAGTCGGGCCTGCCCGGCCCGACCGGCCGGGTCTACACCCACGAGATCCCGGGCGGGCAGCTGTCCAACCTGCGCCAGCAGGCCATCGCGCTCGGCCTCGGCGACCGCTTCGAGCGGGTCGAGGACATGTATGCCGCCGCGAACCGCATCCTCGGCAACATCGTCAAGGTCACCCCCAGCTCGAAGGTCGTCGGTGACCTCGCGCTCGCCCTCGTCGGGTCGGGCGTCGACCCCGACCGGTTCGCCGAGGACCCGCAAAGATACGACATCCCCGACTCGGTCATCGGCTTCCTGGGCGGCGAGCTCGGGGACCCACCGGGCGGCTGGCCGGAGCCGTTTCGCACCAAGGCGCTCCAGGGGCGGGTCACCCGGCCGCGGGTCACGCAGCTGTCCGCCGACGACGAGGCGGCTCTCGAGCGGGAGCCGAAGCGGACCCTCAACCACCTGCTCTTCCCCGGCCCGACGGCCGACTACGAGCAGGCGCTCGAGCTCTACTCGGACCTGTCGGTGCTCGGCACCGTGGAGTTCCTGCACGGCCTGCGGGTCGGCGTGGAGCACTCCGTCGAGATCGAGCCGGGCAAGACCCTGCTCCTCGGGATCCTCTCGATCGGCGAGCCGGACGACCACGGGATGCGCACCGTCATCTGCACGCTCAACGGCCAGACGCGCCAGGTCGAGGTGCGGGACGAGTCCGTCATCTCCACCGTCAAGTCGGCGGAACGGGCCGACCCGAGCGTGGCCGGCCACGTCGCGGCACCCTTCGGCGGCGTCGTCACGCTCAAGGTCGCGGCGGGCGACCTCGTCGCCGAGGGCGACCCCGTCGCCACGATCGAGGCGATGAAGATGGAGGCGACCGTCAGCGCCCCCGTCGCCGGCCGGGTCGAACGAGTGGCCATCAGCGGGCAGGCCCAGGTGGAAGGGGGGGACCTGCTCGTCGTGCTCAGCTGACCCGCGCGCCGGCCGGCAGCGTCACCGGGGGGCGCGGCGGGCGGCGCTCACGGCACGCTCCGCCTCCCGCTGGTCCTGTCGCTCACGCAGCGCGTGGCGCTTGTCGTAGGACTTCTTGCCGGTGGCGAGGGCCAGCTCGACCTTGGCGCGCCCGTCCTTCCAGTACATCGACAGCGGCACGATGGTCCGGCCGCTCTCGCGGGTCTTGTGCGCGATCTTCGCCAGCTCCGCCCGGTGCAGCAGCACCTTGCGCCGCCGGCGGGGCGCATGGTTGTTCCACGTCCCGTTGAGATACTCGGGGATGTGGACGTTCTCCAGATAGAGCTCGTCGCCGGAGAACGTCGCGTAGCCCTCGACCAGCGAGCATCGGCCCATCCGCAGCGCCTTGACCTCGGTGCCGCTGAGGACGAGCCCGGCCTCGAAGGTGTCCTCGATGAGGTAGTCGTGACGGGCCTTGCGATTGCTCGCGATGAGCGATCGACCCTTCTCCTTGGGCACCGTCTACCACCTTCTGCACGACCGGCGCCCTGCGCCCCGGCAGAGCCACGCTACAGGGTGCCCGTCGCGGCCCCGCGCGTCGGACCGTGCTGTCGGGCGCCCGGTCAGAGCCAGTTGCGCGGGTCGACCGGGGTGCCGTTCTCGTAGGTGCCGAAGTGCATGTGGCAACCGGTCGAGTAGCCGGTGGAGCCGGCGTAGCCGATGAGCTGGCCACGGCGCACCTGGCCGCCGAACGTGACGATGCTCTGCATGTGGCTGTAGGTGGTGACGAGGTCGACACCGCGCTGGATGCCGTGGTCGATGACGACCTGGTTGCCCCACCCGCTCGTCTGCCAGCCGGCGCGCACGATGCCGCCGTCGGCGGCGGCATACACCGGCGAGCCACAGCCGACACCGAAGTCCTGCCCGTCGTGCAGCATCCACTTGAGCAGGATGGGGTGGAAGCGCATCCCGAAACCGGATGTCAGCGGACCGTTGGCGGCCGGGCTGAGGAAGTTCCTCGGCGCTGGTGGGGTGACCACCGGCGGTGGCACGACGACGGGCACGGGCTTGGCGGCATACCGACGGCCGGCACGCGCGGCCTCCGCCGCCTTGGCGCGCTCGGCTGCGAGCTGGCGCTCGCGCTCGGCGCGGGCGGCGGCGAGCTGGCGCTCCCGCTCGGCACGCAACCGGGCCTGCCGCTGCTCCTCGGCGACCCGGGCCTGGCGGGCCCGCTCGACCAGGATCGCCTGCAGCCGGGCGGCGTCGGCCTGGGCCTGGCCGAGCGCTGCCGCCTCGTTCACGCGCTGGGTCTGCAGCTGTCCGGCGTATGCCGTCTGCTGGGACTGCAGCGTGTCGAGCGCCGACTTGGCCGTCTGGGCGTTGGCCCGGGCCGTCACGGCGTTGGTCTTGGCGACGACGGCCTGGGCGCGCGCCTGGGCTGCGGCCGCGGCCGCAGCCTGCGCGCCCTGGAGGGCGAGCTGGGCCTGCCGCTTGAGCTCGGCGATCTCGCCCCGCACGGACGTCAGGTAGGACTGCGTCGAGGAGTTGTCCGCCCGCGTCGCCGCGAGGGTGTCGATGGTGTCCGTCGCGACCGTGCTGGCGGTGTCGGCCATGAGGAGCCGGTCCGCGAACTGGCCCGGCGTGGTGGACCCGAAGACGAGCCCGAGCTGGGACTGGGCGCCACCGCCTTGGAACACGTCGGCGGCATACGCGTCCAGGGTCTCCTGAGAGGCGACGAGGCCCTTCGAGCTCTTGGCCAGCTGCTCCCTGGCCCGCGACTCGCTGGCCTGGGCGACGGCGAGACGCTGGGCCACCTCGTCGTTGTGCGCCCGGGCCTTCGTCTCGGCGTCGACGGCGCGCTGCTCCGTGGCGACGGCCTGCACCTGGGCCGCCTCCGCCTGGGCCTGCATCGCCTGCGCCGCGGCAAGCTGCTGCTGGGCGGCGGGCAGGGACGCCTTGGTCCTCTCGAGGTTGAGGAATGCCTGCGCCAGCCGGACGTCGGTGCCCTCGAGCTGCTGGGCGAGCGCGGCGATCCGCTTGTCGGTGGTGTTCTTCTGGTCCTGGACGCTCTCGGCCCGGGCGCCGGTGGCCGTGACCAGCGAGGCGGAGCATGCGACGACGATCCCGGCGACCGTGACGCGGGCGGCGGCGGACAGGCGGGAAGGCGATGACTCTGGCCACATGTGAGCAATTGGTACCACAATGTGTGGCCGGTGCGACAGATGGGAAAACTGTGAAGTGCGCCGCAGGCGGCGGCGTCCGGGCACGGGATCACACCCTCAGATAGCGACGCAGGGTCACCCAGGAGGTGACGGTGGCCAGCACCACGACCCCGACGAGGACGAACGGCATCACCACGTAGACGTCCGGCAGACCGATGAAGGCGGTGTCGGTCAGGGTGCGGCTGAGGAAGCCGACGAC
>CALMNV010000072.1 GCA_937873285.1 uncultured Intrasporangium sp.
GACGCCCCAGGCCAGCGTCGCGTCTCCGACGGTCAGCTCGGCCATCGACCAGCCGGGCACCTCGGTGGGCCGCCAGCGGACGAGCAGCGCCACGCGGTCGTCCTCCATCGCCTCGAGCGCCTCGAGCTCCAGCGCGTCGGCGGGGGCGTCGACGAGGACCCGGAAGGCGTTGACGCCCGGCGGGTCGGGCGCGACGCGCACCCCGTCGATGAGTCGCAGCTCGGCGGCCAGCTCCCGGGCCCGGGTCACGTAGGAGGGGATGCGCGGCAGCCGGGTGGCCAGACCGGCCCGGGCGGCGACGGCATACGGCAGGAGGGTGAAGAGGGTGCCGCCGTGACGCAGGCGCCAGCGACGCGCCTGGCCGATGAGGTCCTCGGGGCCGGCGAGGGCGGCGCCGGCCAGCCCCCCGAGGCCCTTGTAGAAGGAGACGTAGACCGAGTCGGCGAGGGCGGCGATGTCGGCGAGCGGCCTGTCGTAGTAGGGCTGGCTCTCCCAGAGCCGGGCGCCGTCGACGTGCAGCGGTATGCCGCGCGCCCGGGCTCGGGCGCTGAAGGCGGCGAGATCCTCCCAGCCGGGCAGCAGGTAGCCGGCGTCGCGCAGCGGCAGCTCGACGCTGACGGCGGCGAGCGGCCCGGCAAGCGCGTCGAGGTCGGCGACGGTCGCCGGACGTGGCTCGCGGGTGAGGTGCTGCAGGCGCAGGCCGTGCAGCTCGGCGGGGGCGTCGAGCTCGTGCAGGACGAGGTGGGAGAGGCCGTGCACCGCCACCCCGCCGGTGGGCGAGCGCTCGGCCCAGGAGCGCAGCGCCGCCTGCTGGGCCATGACGCCGCTGGGGAAGAAGAGCGCCGCCTGCATGCCGAGCAGCTCAGCGACCTCGCGCTCCAGCGCGGCGACCTCTCCGCCCTCGCCGTAGCGGTCGAGGCCGGGCTCGGTCGCTGCGTCGGCCACTTCTTTGAGCCACGTCGCGGGAGCCGGCTCGCCGTGACCGGTGAGCCAGCGGGTGCAGGCGCGGCTCGCCGCCACGCGTCGCTGCGCGGTCGGCGGTGGCTGCGGGTCGGACGGCATGGCGGCACGCTAACGGACGGCGCCGGGCCTGCGCGGCGAGGAGCGGGTGGCGTGGCGAGTGCGTCGGCGGGTCGGAGACGGTCAGCAGGGCTGAGGAGACGGCCGAGCTCGGCGTGGGCTCGCTGCGGGTCGGGCGGCTCGGCCTGCGTCTGGCACGCGCCCTGGGCCGCTCGCACGCGATCCGGCACCATTGCCGAGGCCGGACCTGCCCGCAGCCGGGGGCTGTGGAGGGGTTTGGCCCCCATAGGGGCCACGTCCCTCCACAGCCGGTCACCGGGCAGCCGCGAGGGGGGCCGGCAGCGGTCCACTACTCTGTCCCGAGGCCCCGCCCTCGTAGCTCAGGGGATAGAGCACCGCTCTCCTAAAGCGGGTGTCGCAGGTTCGAATCCTGCCGGGGGCACCACGCGTTTGCGCAGGTAGATCGTCGAAGTGGCCGCTTGGCTGCGTGCGCGCCAGCCGTCGAATCGGCCCTGCGCTCGGGCAGAGGTGGCCTCGACCGGCCCCTGCGTCGGCGAACAGGTGCACGTAGGTGCGCAGAGCACCAACGATGCGTCTACGTGCCCCGGGCGGGCTGCCACGCCCTTCACGCTGAGGTGCGGGTCGCGCAGCAGGTCGGACACGTAGGAGTGAGGCCTTTGAGACGGGGCGTCGCTCCAGCCAACAATAGTTGGGCTTGCCGTACTATCATTGGGGCCGGGCCGGGATCGGTAGGAGCGGAGGTGGACCATGCAGCTCTCGAGACCGTTGGCGGTGGTGACGCCGACCCTCGATGGGCCCGTTCTGACCGCACTGGCCGCGGCGGACGGTCCTTTCACCACGGGGCAGCTGACGAGGGTCCTCGGCGAGGGCTCGGAGGAGGGCATCCGCAAGGTGCTGCGACGGCTGACGACTCAGGGAATCGTGTCCGCCGAGCGGATCGGTCCGGCGTTCGCCTACCGCCTCAACCGGGCGCACCTCGCGGCAGAGCCCATCCTCGCGTTGGCGGGGCTTCGCGGCACGTTCCTGGCCCGGCTCGAGCAGTTGCTGGCCTCGTGGGCCCCACCCCCGGCATACGCGGCAGTGTTCGGCTCTGCTGGTCGCGGCGTCATGCGCCCGGACAGCGACATCGACCTGCTCCTGGTGCGGCCGGACGGCCCGGACGACGCATGGGACACCCAGCTGGAAGTCCTGGTCGACACGGTGACCGCGTGGACGGGTAACGACCTGCGCCCGCTCGTCTACACGCTCACCGAGCTCGACGCCGCGCGCGGCGAGCCCGTCCTGCTCGACATCCTCGAGGGTGGCATCACCGTTGCCGGCGAGAGGTCCTGGTTCCAGCGCCGCGTGCGCCCCCGAAGGGCCAGGTGACCCATGGGTACCCGAACGTGCTCCCCCGAGATCCGTCGCGGCCGACTGGCCAAGGCCGACGGATTCCTCCGCGCCGCTGAGGACGTCTCACTGCTCGACGACAGCGGGCAGCTACGCGACGCCGTCGTCACGCTCCACGTCCACGCCGGCATCGCGGCTGCTGATGTCATCTGCTGCGCCCGTCTCGGCCTTCATGCCACCGGCGACAACCACGCCGAAGCCGTCGCCCTGCTCAAGAAGGCCGGCGCCACCTCCCACCGACATCTCGCCACCCTCCTCGGGCTCAAGACGAAAGCCGGCTACAGCCACACCCCAGCCAGCACCGCCGACGTCAAGACGGCAGCCCGGGCCGCGGCTCAGCTCGTCGACGAGGCACGCGCCGAGACCCTGGCGGGCTCCTGACCAACGCTTGCACCGGGCGCCCTCGACCGGGCCTGTGGAGTTCCGCGCAGATTCCGCGAGAACGGCCAACGCATGGTCAAACAACACAAAGCCGGGACCACCACGATGCGACCAGCCCGAACATCCGCCAGACGAGCTCGGTATCGTCGCAGGTCAGTCCCGCAGTGGCGAAATCACCGGCTTGGACCTCCCAAAGCGGGTGCCGCAGATTCGAACCTGCCCGGGGGCACCATGCGTTACGCAGGTAGTCCGGCGCGTTTGCCGCTTGCCGCGTCGTCGCCAGCCGTCGAGACGAGTCGTGGTCCGGCTCCCCGTCCAGGTTCAGCGGGAGCTGCTCCTTGCGGTCAGCTGGCATGCCTGCTGTCCGGCCCACATCCACGTCAGGCTCCGCTCCCGGACACGAGCCGCTCACCGCGCAGCTCTACCTCCCGTGCGACGAGCACAGCGAGGACGACATCGCCTCGGCCGCCGAGGCAGAGCTCCTGCTGACCCGAAGGCGGCCGACCGCGGCGCGACCGTGCAGTACGGCTTCGCGCTCAACCCGGTCCCAGCCTGGGCGACAGAGGAGGCACTCGCCCACGCTGGTTCCGCGTCCGGATGGACGATCACCTCCAGCGACATGGACCCGGAGCGCGGGCCGAGCTCCTGGCTCGCGAGAAGGCCTACTCCCAGCCGCTTTCGCGCGCAGGACGGTGGCCCCACCTGCGGCACCTCGTGGAGAAGTGCGCCCGCGTATCCGTCTTGGACTGCACCTCGAACGACGAGCCGCGGGACCTGCCTGCAGGGCTGCCCCCCTACCCCACCTCCCCGGGGCCAGAGACCGCCCGCCTCCTGACCGGTGGGGCTTCGCGTGCTCGGCCCGGACTGGCCCCGCTGGGCCGATGAGTCGGCGCGGGGGTCTTGCGCCGGCGTCCGAATCGGTGCACGATGGTCACTGCCCCGATGTAAGCGCTTACACGACGCCGCGCCCTCAGCGCGACTCCGATGCGACACATCACTCAGCGACGAGGGGCAGGAGGTTGCAACCGTGACAGCACGCCGTCAGGACGCTCGGTCCAGCCGCCGGGCGGCCACCGCCTCGCCCATCGGCGCCGGCGCCGGCGCCGCCGCCAAGGGCCCACCGACAACAGCCACGATCTACTCCGTCGCCGAACACGCCGGGGTCTCGATCGCCACCGTCTCCCGGGTGCTCCAGGGCGGCGGCACGGTCTCGCGGGCGACGACGCAGAAGGTCCTCGACGCGGTCGAGCAGCTCAACTATGTGCCGTTGGGCGCCGCTCGAAGCCTCGCCGTCCGGCACCACGAGACGCACGGCCTCGTGCTGCCCGAGCTCACCGGCCCCTACTACTCGGAGCTGTTGATGGGCTTCGAGTCGCGCGCCGCCGAGCTCGGGCAGCGGGTCATCCTCCTGCTGACCGAGGGAAAGCCCGACATCGTGCGCGTCGTGCGCCAGCTCGCGCCGCACGTTGACGCGATCGCGGTCTTCGGGTCGGCCGCAACACCGCCCGTCGTCGCTCGCGCGGTCTACGGCCAGAAGCCGGTCGTCATCATCGCGGGCGCGCCTCAGGAGGGCATCGAGAGCGTCCGTGCCGAGAACGCCCACGGCGCCGAGCAGATCACCGAGCACGTGCTGGCCCACGGCCGCACCCGCCTCGTCTTCGTCGGAGCGCCCGAAGGCGCGCCCGACATCCACGAGCGCCACACCGGATTCGTCGCAGCCCACCGCGCCCGCGGTCTCGAGCCCGCGGAGCCGGTCCGCGTACCCTTCCGCGAGGGCGCCGGCGAGGCCGTCGCCGAGCGGGTCCTCGCCGGGGAGATCGACACCGACGCGCTCGTCTGCGCCAACGACGAACTCGCCCTGTCGATCATGAGCCGCCTGCAGGACGCCGGGCGTGACGTGCCCGGCGAAATCGCTGTCGTCGGCTGGG
>CALMNV010000073.1 GCA_937873285.1 uncultured Intrasporangium sp.
GGTGTCGTCGAAGACGATCCGGCCGGCGTCGACGGCGACGATGCGGGTCAGCAGGCGCTCCAGGGCACCGAGCTCGTGGGTGACGATGAGCATCGTGGCTCCGCGCGCCAGGAGCCGCTCGAGCACGTCGGCGAGCACGTGCTGGCTGGCCGGGTCGACCCCGGCCATGGGCTCGTCCATGACGAGGACCTCGGGCTCACCGGCCAGGGCGCGGGCGATGAGCACCCGCCGCTGCTGGCCGCCGGACAGGGTGCTCACCTCGGCGCCGGCCCGGTCGGCGAGCCCGACCACCTCGAGCGCGCGCGCGACCGCCTGGCGGTCGGTGGCCCCCAGGCGGCCCAGCCAGCCGAGCCGAGGCAGGCGCCCGGTCGCGACGATCTCCTCCGCCGTGGCGCGGACCGACCCGGAGAGGGTATGCCGCTGGGGCACGTAGCCGACGCGGGCGCGGTCGCGCAGCTCCTCCGCCGGCTGCCCGAAGAGGGTGACCGTGCCGGCCAGCCGGTCGCACAGCCCGAGCAGCCCCTTGACCAGCGTCGACTTGCCCGAGCCGTTCGGCCCGACGACGCCGACGATCTCGCCGCGCCGCACGCCGAGCGTGACGTCGGCGAGGACGGCCCGCTCGCCGTAGCCGAAGGTGGCCCCGTCGAGCCCGGCCACCGGGGCCGCGTCGTCGCGGTGGTCCGGGCTCAGCGGCATTGCTGGCCGGCCCTCAGGGCGGCGAGGTTGGCGCGCATCACCTCGAAGTAGTCGCTGCCGGCCGACGCGGTCGTGATGCCCTCGAGCGGGTCGAGGGTGGCGACCTTGGCGCCGGTCGAGGCGGCGACCGTCTGGGCGAACTGCGGCTGCACGAGGGTCTCCTGGTAGATCGTCGTCACGTGCCTGCTGCGGACGAGGTCGGTGAGGCGGGCGAGGGCCCCGGCGGACGGCTCGGCGCCGGGCGAGAGGCCGGCGATGCCGTGCTGCGTGAAGCCGTGGCGCTGCGCGAGGTAGCCGAATGCCGCGTGGCTCGTGACGAGGTCGCGGACGGCGCAGCGGGCAAGCCCCCGCGTCAGCTCGGCGTCGAGCGCGTCGAGCTTCGCGACGAACGCCGTGGTGGCCCGCTGGTAGGCCTGCGCCCCGGCCGGGTCGGCCTTGGCGAGCCGCTCTCCGACAAGGCGGGCGACGGCGGCATACCGCTCGGGGTCGAGCCAGAAGTGCGGGTCACGCGCGGCGGTGGGCTGCGCGGTGGCCGGCTGCTCGGTGCCGTCCGGGCCCGCGGCGAGGGTGAGCCGGGCCGCTGCGGAGACGTCGAGCACCTTGCCCGGCTCGAGCAGACCGGCCGCGGAGTCCACGGCCGGCTGGAAGCCCTTGGCGTAGAGGAGGAGGTCGTCCGTGCGCAGGTCGGCCGCGTCCTTGGCGCTGAGCTCGAGGTCGTGCGGCTCGGTGCCGGGCTTGGTGAGGACGGAGACCGAGACGCGCGTGCCGCCGATCTGCTGCGCCGCGTACTCGATCGGGTAGAAGGACGTCGCGATGCGCAGCGCGGCGTCGCCGCCGGTGGACGGGCCGCCCTGCGCTGCCGGGCCGGCGGCGCAGGAGGCCAGCGCGAGACCCACCGCCACCGAGGCGGCGGCGGCCTGAAGGGCGGTGCGGGAACGAGACACGGCGCCGATCCTCACTCGGAATGAGAATCGTTGTCAAGTTCCGGGGCCTGCGCCGGCGTCGTCGTTCTCCGTCGTCCGGGGATCCCGCTATCTCGGGGGGACGAGACGCACGACCGCGACCGCGACGGTGAGCGTCAGCACCGAGAGGCGCAGCAGCCGCTCGGGAAGCGCCAGCCGCTGCCAGGTGAGAAACAGCAGCCAGCCGACGAAGGCCGCGACGGCGAGGAAGGCGAGGCCGGCATACGGTCGCGGCGCGAGGATGCCGGCCGCGACGACGGCGACGAGGAGGGACAGCAGGATCCAGCGCGGCACCCGCTGCATCCGCTCGACGTGGGGCACGGCAGCGTGCTCGAGGCGAGAGCGGAGACTGAGTCGCACCGCCCAAGGGTAGGTCAGACGCGCGGAGGCACTCGGCACCGACATCTGCGCAGGTAGGGGAAGCGCGTCGCTCGGGCGGCGGGGAGGGCCGCCGCCGCGGGCCGATAGCCTAGGCCGCATGGCCAAACAGACCTCCGTCGTGGACACCGTCGTCAGCCTCTGCAAGCGCCGGGGCTTCGTCTTCCCGAGCGGCGAGATCTACGGCGGCACGCGCTCGGCATGGGACTACGGCCCGCTCGGCGTCGAGCTCAAGGAGAACATCCGCCGGCAGTGGTGGAAGTCCATGGTGACCGGCCGCGACGACGTCGTGGGCCTCGACAGCTCGATCATCCTGCCGCGGGAGACGTGGATCGCCTCCGGCCACGTCGGCACGTTCACCGACCCCCTTGTCGAGTGCCTCTCGTGCCACAAGCGCTTCCGCCAGGACCACCTGCAGGAGGCCGTCTTCGACAGGTCAGGTGCCAAGCTCGGGGTGTCGGGTCCCGACGACGTGCCGATGTCGGAGGTCGGCTGTCCCAGCTGTGGCACCAAGGGCCGGTGGACCGAGGCGCGCGAGTTCAACATGATGCTCAAGACCCACCTCGGCGTCATCGAGGACGAGTCGGGGCTGCACTACCTGCGGCCGGAGACGGCGCAGGGCATCTTCGTCAACTTCGCCAACGTCATGGGGGCCGCGCGGAGGAAGCCGCCCTTCGGGATCGCCCAGACCGGCAAGTCCTTCCGCAACGAGATCACCCCGGGCAACTTCATCTTCCGCACCCGCGAGTTCGAGCAGATGGAGATGG
>CALMNV010000074.1 GCA_937873285.1 uncultured Intrasporangium sp.
GTGTCGGTCACCGGGACCAACGGCAAGACGACGACGACCCGGCTCATCGCCCACATCTGCATGACGGCCGGCCTGACGACGGCGTGGAGCTCCACCGACGGCGTCGTCGTCATGGGCGAGACCGTCCACCAGGGCGACTACTCCGGCCCGGCCGGCGCCCGGGCCGTGCTCGCGACGCCCGGCCTGCAGGTGGGCGTCCTGGAGACCGCCCGCGGGGGGCTGCTGCTCAAGGGCATGGGCGTGGCGGCCAACGACGTCAGCGTGGTGACCAACGTCAGCGCCGACCACCTGGGCCTGCAGGGCATCGACACCCTGGACCAGCTGGCCGAGGTCAAGGCCATCATCACCACCGTGACCAAACCGGGCGGCTGGGCGGTGCTCAACGGTGACGACCCCCGGGTGTGGGCGATGCGCGCCAAGACGCGGGCCAGGCCGTGGGTCTTCACCCCGGACCCGGGATCGCCGGCGCTCTGGGAGTCGCTCAACAGCGGCGGGCGCGGCGTCACGGTGCTCGACGGTGAGATCGTCGTGCTGACCCCGCACGGCGACCCCGACCGGCTCGTCAAGATCCTCGACGTGCCCATGACGATGAGCGGCCTGTCCCGGCACAACGTGGCCAACGCGCTCGCCGGCACGGCGGCGGCGCTCGGGCTCGGGGTGCCGCGCACGGCGGTCGTCGAGGGGCTGCGCACCTTCGCGTCCGACCCGGAGCACAACTCTGGGCGGCTCAACACCCACTCGCTGCCCCTGGGCTCGGGCTCGAGCGCCACGATCATCGTCGACATGGCGCACAACGAGGCGGGGCTCGAGGCGCTCCTCGAGGTGGCTCGCGGGCTCACCGCGCCGGGTGGCTACGTCCGGCTGGCGCTGGGCTGCGCGGGAGACCGCCCCGACGAGGCCATCACGGGGATGGGCGAGCTCGCCGGCCGCGGCGCCGACGAGGTGATGCTGAAGGGCACCGCGCACTACCTGCGGGGACGCTCTGCGCAGGAGCTGTCGGACCTGCTCCGCGAGGGGCTGGCTCGGGCCGCAGTGCTCGACGTCGCCGAGGTGGAGACCGAGCTGGAGGCGCTCACCGCCCTCGTCGGCCACGCGCGGGACGGCGACACGATCGCCGTCATGTGCCACTCCGAGCGGGTCGAGGTGGATGCGTGGCTGCGCGCCCACGGTGGCCGGGTCGACGACGCCCGAGCTCTGCGTCGCAAGGCGGTCGCCGCCCGTGGCGAGCACGAGCTGGAGACGCAGATCGCCGACGTGTGGTCGCTCCCGGACCCGCCGGCAAGGGTCGAGGCCGCTCGCGACCTGCTGGGCTCGCATCCCGGCGACGCCCGACTGCTCCACGAGTATGCCGGGACGCTCGACTCCGCGGGCCGGGAGGAGGAGGCGATCGGGTGGTATGAGCAGGCGCTCGCCGCCGGGCTCCGGGAGCCGCACCGCCATCGGGCCCAGCTCCAGCTGGCGTCGAGTCTGCGCGGCGTCGGGCGGCTGCACGAGGCGCTCGCCCTCCTCGACACCGTCCAGGCCGCTCGGCCCGGCAACGTCGCGGCGATGATGTTCCAGGCGCTGGTGCGCACCGACCTCGGGCAGGAGCGGCGCGCCGTGGCCGACCTCATCCGCACCATGCTCGAGAGCAGCGCCGAGGCGGACCTCCAGCACCACCGCGACGCGTTGCGGCGGTATGCCGACGAGCTGGCTGCCGAGGCCGAGCGCGCCCTGCCGTGAGCTGCGCCGGCAGGCGGCGTCCTAGCCGGTGCCCTCACCGACCGTCGCCTCCGCCCCCTCGGCCGACGCCGACTCGGTGAGGTCGGCCGGGTCGAGGTCCGGGTCGCTGATGCTGGCTCCCGCTCGTGAGCCTGCCTGGGCGCTCTTGGTGCGCTCCTCGAGCTCTGCCGCCACCCGTGCATGGTTGTCGACGCAGAGCATGAGGAGGTCACCTGGGTTGGCGCGGGCCAGCACGGTGCGGGTGGCCTCGAGCTCGTCGAGGACGATATCGACCTGACGGCACCGGGCACCTGCTGCCATCCGGGCCCGGGCCCCCTCGGCCACGAGCACCGCCGTCTCGCCGCGCCGCCGGCCCCGCAGGCGGGCGTCCTCCCGGACGACGAGGACGTCGAAGTGCTCCGCGGCCACGGCCCCGAGGTCACGTATGTCGCCGTCGCGGCGGTCCCCTGCGGCCCCGATCATGCCGATGCGCGAGGGCCGGGCCAGCTCGGACACGCCCGCCTGCTGCTCGGCGTAGCGGTCGACGAAGCTGCCGAGCTCCTGCATGCCGGCGGCATTGTGGCAGTAGTCGAGGAAGACGTCCGCGTTGTCGACCCGCACGAGGTTCAGTCGCCCGGGGGAGAGGTAGTAGGTAGTGGCGAAGGTGCGTAGGCCCTGCCGGATGTCGTGCAGCGGCGCCCCCGCCGCGAAGGCGGCCCCGGCCGCCGCCATCGCGTTGGCGACGTTGAACCGGGCGGCGCCGCCGAAGGTCGCGGGCAGCAGGTGCGTCCAGGCGAGCTGCATGCGCCGCCGTCCGTGCGCAATGACGATCATGTCGCCCTTGTCGCTCGG
>CALMNV010000075.1 GCA_937873285.1 uncultured Intrasporangium sp.
GACACCGAGCACCACGCGGCGCCGGCTCGCCGAGCGCGACTTCGTCTTCTCGATGCGCGACGCGAAGCGGGGGTCCTCGGCGTAGAGCGCTTCCTCCATCTGCTGGAGCAGCGCTTCTTCGTGTTCCGAGAGAGCCACTCGGCACCTCCCTGTACTGGCTGGAAATCGATGTCCCCACGGTCACCATGGTGGAGGTGGGCGCTTGCTTCTAGGATAGGTCCCGCCGACCCTCCTGTGAACCGGAACGCCTCTGAGGTATGAGGCTTGCCGGCCGCACCGAGCCGGCTCCAAACCGCGTGCCGGCGCGGTCGACGGCGCGGTCCGCCTCACGCCAGCCGTGCTCCGGCTCGTCGAGCAGTCCCTGGACCGCGACCTCGCCAGCGCTGACCAGCCCCTCCAGGCGCACCCCCACGAGCCGGACCCGGGCACGCTGCAGCCCGAGGCGGTCATAGAGCTCGCGTGCGGTGGCGAAGATCTCCTGGGAGACGTCGGTGTGCTGGCGCAGGGTCCGCGACCGGGTGATCGTCGTGAAGTCGGCGAAGCGCACCTTGATGGAGACGGTGCGCCCGGCCATGCCGGCCGAGCGCGCCCGAGCAGCCGTGCGGTCGGCGAGGCGCAGCAGCTCCCGGTGGATGTGGGTCGGGTCGTCGACGTCGTGGGCGAACGTCTCGTCGGCCCCGATCGACTTCTCGCGCCGCTCGGGCACGACCCGGCGGTCGTCGCGTCCCCAGGCGAGGTCGTGCAACCCCCGGCCCACGGCGTCGCCCAAGGCCCGGCGCAGGGTGTCCACCGGCGTGTGCGCCACGTCGGCCACAGTGCGCAGACCGAGACGGTGCAGCTGTGCCTCCGTCTTGTCCCCCACCCCCCACATTGCGCCCACCGGCAGCTGGTGGAGGAAGGCGACGGTCTCGTGCCGGGGGACGACGAGCAGACCGTCGGGCTTGGCCAGGCCGGAGGCGAGCTTGGCGACGAACTTCGTCGCGGCCACCCCGACCGAGCAGGTTATCCCCTGCTCGTCGGCGATGGTGTCACGCAGCTGCCCGGCGATCCGGCTGGGTGGACCGAGGCGACGGATGGCTCCGGAGACGTCGAGGAACGCCTCGTCGAGCGAGAGGGGCTCGACGTGCTCGCTGACCGACGAGAAGGTCGCCATGATCGCGTCGGAGATGGCGGCATACCGCCGGTGGTCCGGCTCCAGGACGACGGCGTGGGGGCATAGCCGCCGGGCTCTGGCCATCGGCATCGCCGAGGTGACGCCGAAGGCGCGGGCCTCGTAGGTGGCCGACAGGACGACGGAGCGGCCGCCCGCTCCCCCGATGATGACCGGCGTGCCGCGCAGGTCCGGTCGCGAGAGCAGCGAGGCTGAGGCGTAGAAGGCGTCCATGTCAACGTGCAGCACGGTGCAGCCGCTGTCGTCGGGCGGTTGCGCCTCGGTGCGGGCGGGGACGGAGAACTGCCGCCGGCTCATCGGGCCGCTCCGGTGGCGTGCTGAGCTCGCACGGCCGGCTCAGCCGCGGCGGGCGAGGACGTGCAGGCCGCTGCCCAGGGTGCGGAGGAACTCACGGCCGGGCCCTGAGACGAGCAGCTCGTCGAGCTCGGTGAGCGCCGCGCGGTCCGCGTCGGAGTCGAGCAGAGCGGCAGGCACGAGGTGGCCGAGGATGGTTGTGGCTCGGGTCTGCAGGGCGGAGAAGCCGGCGTCCGTGAGCAGCCGCTCCACCTGGTCGAGGTCGAACCGGCGCGGAAGCGGGTCATGCGGGCCCCACCGACCCTGGGGGTCGACGAGGGCCGTCCGCGCGTGGGTGAACTCGCCGGCGATGGCCTTGGCGAAGACGACCGCGAGCCGGCCCGCGACGAGTAGGGACAGCGAGCCGCCCCTGGAGAGCGCGGAGGCGAGGGCGCGCAGGGTCGCGCCTGGGTCGTCGACGAACTCGAGAGCGCCGTGGCAGCACACCAGGTCGACGGTCCGCCCGGCGAGGACCGTGGGCAGGGAGTCGCTGTCGCCCTGGACCCCGGCGACCCGCTCGGACAGGCCCGACTCTCGAGCACGCCGGGCGAGCGCCGCCAGCGCGTCGGGGCTGGGGTCGACGACGGTGACCCGGTGGCCGGCCGCGGCGAGCGCGACGGCGACATGGCCGGTGCCACCGCCGAGGTCGAGCACGTCGAGGGAGCGCCCGAGCCGGTCGTGGCACTGCTCGGCGAGGCCGACCACGGTGGCGACGACGGCAGACGGCCGAAGCGGAGGCCGAGCCGAGGCCGCCTGGTGCTGCGTGGGTCGCTCGTCGGGCACGGAGTCCTCCTCGGGTGCTGAACGTGCGGTCCCACCCTAGTGCCCGGCACTTCCAGGGCTGGCGTGCCACAGCTTGCGGGGGGCGTCCTGCGCCGGCAGCAGCGCCACGGCGCCCTGGAGACCCCCGACGCCCCGCAGACCCCCACCGCTCCGGACGTCGGTGCCCGCCGGGCGCACGTCGGCATACGGCGCCTGAGGGAAGCCGGAGGAGTGCACCAGCAAGCGCCGACATGACAACCCGGCCCGGCCGGTGCCATGGCCGGTGC
>CALMNV010000076.1 GCA_937873285.1 uncultured Intrasporangium sp.
CCTCGGCCGCATCGACGGCGAGGTGAGCTACACGCAGGACACCATCACCGTGGGCGGCCACACGTTCGCCGCCTCCGCCGAGCGGGACCCGTCCGCTCTGCAGTGGGCCGACCTCGGCGCCGACATCGTCATCGAGTCGACCGGCTTCTTCACCGACGCGCAGAAGGCCAAGGCGCACGTCACGGCCGGGGCCAAGAAGGTCATCATCTCCGCGCCCGCCAAGAACGAGGACATCACGGTCGTCATGGGGGTCAACCACGACAAGTACGACCCGAGCGCGCACACCGTGATCAGCAACGCGTCGTGCACGACCAACTGCCTGGCGCCCATGGCCAAGGCCCTCAACGACGGGCTGGGGATCGTCAAGGGGCTGATGACGACGATCCACGCCTACACCCAGGACCAGAACCTCCAGGATGCCCCGCACGCGGACCTGCGTCGGTCCCGGGCCGCAGCGCTCAACATCGTCCCGACGACGACCGGTGCCGCCAAGGCGGTCGCGCTCGTGCTTCCGGAGCTCAAGGGCAAGCTCGACGGCTACGCGCTGCGGGTCCCGGTGCCGACCGGCTCGGCGACCGACCTCAGCTTCGAGGCGAGCCGGGAGACGAGCGTCGAGGAGGTCAACGAGATCGTCCGCGCGGCGGCCGAGGGTCCGCTCAAGGGCTACCTGCGCTACACCGAGGACCCGATCGTGTCCAAGGACATCGAGACCGACCCGGCCTCGTGCATCTTCGACTCCGGGCTGACCAAGGTCATCGGCAACCAGGTCAAGGTCGTGGGCTGGTACGACAACGAGTGGGGCTACTCGAACCGGCTCGCCGACCTCGTCCTCCACGTCGGCGCGACGCTCTGAGGCGCGGATGAAGACGATCGGCGACCTCGGGGACCTGCGGGGCAAGCGCGTCCTCGTCAGGTCGGACCTCAACGTGCCGCTCGAGAGCGGGACGATCACCGACGACGGCCGGATCCGCGCGTCCGTGCCGACCATCAAGATGCTCACCCAGATGGGCGCCCGGGTGCTCGTGTGCGCCCACCTGGGCCGGCCGAAGGGCGAGCCTGACGCGGCATACTCCCTCGCGCCGGTCGCCCGGCGGCTCGGCGAGCTGCTGCACTCGCCGGTCGCCCTCGCGGAGGACACCGTTGGTCCCGGTGCGAGGGCGGCGGTCGACGCGCTCGAGGACGGTCGCGTCGTGATGCTGGAGAACCTGCGCTTCAACAAGGGCGAGACCGCGAAGGCGGAGGCTGACCGCGCGGCGTTCGCGCGCGAGCTGGCTTCCCTCGCAGACGTTTTCGTCTCCGACGGATTCGGCGTCGTGCACCGCGAGCAAGCCTCGGTCTACGACGTCGCCAAGATCCTGCCTCACGCGGTGGGCGGTCTCGTCGAGGCCGAGATCAACGTCCTGCGCCGCCTCACCGAGGACCCGCAGCGACCGTATGCCGTCGTCCTCGGGGGCGCCAAGGTGTCGGACAAGCTCGGCGTCATCGGCAACCTCCTCGGCGCCGCGGACCGGCTCCTCATCGGGGGCGGCATGGTGTTCACCTTCCTCAAGGCTCAGGGCCTCGAGGTCGGCACGAGCCTCCTCGAGGAGGAGCAGGTGGAGACGGTCAGGCGCTACCTCGAGGAGGCCGCCGCCAAAGGCGTGGAGATCGTGCTGCCCGTCGACGTCGTCGTCGCGGACGCGTTCCGCGCCGACGCCGACACGGCGGTCGTGCCGGTCGAGGAGATCCCGGCGGACCGGATGGGCCTGGATATCGGGCCCAGATCGAGCCGGCTGTTCGCCGAGAGGCTGGCCGACTGCCGCACCGTGTTCTGGAACGGGCCGATGGGTGCCTTCGAGATGGAGCCGTATGCCGCCGGCACCAAGGCCCTCGCGCAGGCGCTCGCCGAGGTCACGGCGTCGGGAGCGCTCACCGTCGTCGGTGGCGGCGACTCGGCGGCCGCGGTGCGACAGCTCGGCTTCGCCGAGCACAGCTTCGGGCACATCTCCACCGGTGGCGGCGCCAGCCTCGAGTATCTCGAGGGCAAGCGGCTGCCCGGTCTGGCCGTGCTCGAGGGAGACGACCACTGATGGCCGCCGACACCGCGCGAGGCGGCGCTCCGACCGGGCGCGTGCCCCTCATGGCGGGCAACTGGAAGATGAACCTCGACCACCTGCAGGCCACCCACCTGGTGCAGAAGCTCGACTGGACGCTGCGGGACGCCAAGCACGACCACGCGGCCGTGGAGGTGGCGGTGCTGCCGCCGTTCACCGACCTCCGGTCGGTCCAGACGCTCGTCGAGGGTGACCGGCTCGCGTTGCGCTACGGCGCTCAGGACCTGTCGCCGCACGCCGCGGGCGCCTACACGGGTGACATCTCCGGCGTGTTCCTCAAGAAGCTGGGGTGCACCTACGTCGTCGTCGGGCACAGCGAGCGCCGGGAGGGCCACGGCGAGACGGACGAGGTCGTCTCGCTGAAGGTGCGGGCGGCATACGCGCACGACCTCGTGCCCATCCTGTGCTGCGGGGAGAACCTCGACGTGCGGAGGGACGGCGGCCAGGTGCCGCACGTGGTGGGCCAGCTGCGCGCCGCTCTCGAGGGTGTGACCGGCGAGCAGGCCGCGTCCATCGTCATCGCCTATGAGCCGATCTGGGCGATCGGCACCGGCGAGGTGGCCACTCCCGACGACGCGCAGCAGGTGTGCGCCGCCATCCGCGAGCTGCTCGCGGAGCTCTACGGCTCCGACGTCGCCGACGGTGTCCGGGTGCTCTACGGCGGCAGCGTCAAGGCAGGCAACGTCGCGGCGATCATGGCGCAGGAGGATGTCGACGGGGCGCTCGTCGGCGGCGCGTCGATCGACGCGGCCGAGTTCGCCGCCATCTGCCGCTACCGCGATCACCTGACGCCGGCGTGACTCGAGACAGGTATCCTGTCGGCGTCGTCAGCGTCATCAGCGTCATCAGCGTCGTCTGTGCGCCCGGCGACGGCCCCGAGGCCCAACGAGACGGAGTTGCCCTGTGGATGCGGTTCGCATCGTCCTTCAGGTCCTGCTGGTCGTGGCCAGCCTGATCCTGACCCTGTTCATCCTCCTGCACAAGGGCAAGGGCGGCGGGCTGTCCGACATGTTCGGTGGCGGCATGTCGACCTCTCTCGGTGGCTCCTCGGTTGCCGAGCGCAACCTTGACCGCTTCACGGTGGCAGTCGCCCTCGTGTGGGCCACGTCGATCATCGGGCTGGGCCTGCTTGCCCGGTTCGCCAGCTGACAAGGAGGGGCAGATGGCCAGCGGAAACGCCATTCGAGGCAGCCGGGTCGGCGCCGGGCCGATGGGGGAGGCGGAACGCGGCGACACCGCCCCGCGGGTGCACGTGTCCTACTGGTGCTCCAACGGTCACGAGACGCGGCCGAGCTTTGCTCAGGAGCCCGGCATGGTGGTGCCGGACACCTGGGACTGCCCTCGGTGCGGCCTTCCGGCGGGCCAGGACGAGCAGCACCCTCCGGCGCCGCCCAAGGTGGAGCCCTACAAGACCCACCTGGCGTACGTCAAGGAGCGCCGCTCCGACGCCGACGGCGAGGCCATCCTCGACGAGGCGCTCTCGGCGCTGCGGGAGCGCCGGCTCATCCAGTAGCGCCGGCTCGTCGCGTGGCGGGGTGGCGTCGGGCCGGAGCCAGCATGGTGGAGGCTGCGGCGTCGACCAGCCAACGAGTGGCCCCGGTGCCGCGCGGTCCCGACGCCGGGACGTCCCACGGGTCCGCGCCGGGCGTCAGGGCCGCCGCGACGGCCTCGGCCTTGTCGGCGCCAGCCACGAGGAACCACACCTGGGCGGTCCGCGCCAGGCACTCGAACGTCAGTGACACGCGGTCCGGTGGGGGCTTC
>CALMNV010000077.1 GCA_937873285.1 uncultured Intrasporangium sp.
TGCTGCAGGTCGCGCGCAACATCGAGGGACCGATCGCCGGGGAGTTTGCCCGCGTGCTCTCCGAGATCCAGATCGGCAGCTCTCGGGGGGAGGCGTTCGCCGGGTTCGGGGAGCGGGTCACCCTGCCCGAGGTGCGCAACTTCACTACGGCGCTCGTGCAGGCCGACCGGCTGGGGCTTCCCATCGCCGGCGTGCTGCGCGAGCAGACCCAGACGATGCGCCAGGTCCGCCGGCAGAAGGCGGAGGAGCAGGCGCAGAAGGTGACGGTGAAGATCCTCTTCCCGCTGCTCTTCTGCCTCTTTCCCGCGCTGTTCATCGTCATCATCGGCCCGGGCGCCCTCAACATGATCAAGGCCTTCTCGGGGATGTGACCGGTCCGTGAGAGGTCTCGGCATCGCGTTCGGCCGGGTCGCCGACGGCCTGCTCACGCCGGAGCGGGTCCGGCGCTACGCGCTCGTCTTCGTCGTGCTCGGGGCACTCCTGCTCGTCGGGTCCGCGGCGCGGCGGGTCCTCGACCCGGCTGTGAGCGGCGCCGTGCTGCCGGACTACCTGGCCCACTGGACCGGTGGGCGAATCGTGCTCGCCGGTGGCGGAGAGGGCCTGTACGACCCGCTGGTGCAGTCGGCCGTGCAGGTCGCAGCGCTCGGCCCGACGAGCCGGCTTGCCTACTTCGTCTCGCCGCCTCCCGTGGCTGTGGCCTACCTGCCGCTGGCCCTGCTCGACTACGGCGCCAGCGCCGCGGTGTGGGCCGCCCTCAGCGCCGCGGTCCTCGCCGGGTGCCTCCTCGCCCTCCGTCTGGTGGCGCCGTCCCTGATGCGCCGGCGCGGCGGGCTGGTCGTGCTGGTGCTGCTCGCCTCCGCCCCGGTGCTCGAGCTGAGCGGTGGGGGTCAGGACTCGGCGATGGTGCTCGGGGTGTGGCTCGGCGGCCTGGAGCTGCTGCGACGCCGGTCCGACCTGCTCGCCGGCATGGTGCTCGGCCTCGGGGTGCTCAAGCCGCAGCTCGTGGTGCTCGTGCCACTTCTGCTCCTGCTCACGAGGAGACGCGCGGCGCTCGCCGGCTTCGCTGGCTCCGCCGGCGTCCTGCTGGCCGTGGGGGTGCAGCTGCAGGGGTGGCAGAGCCTCGGGGCCTGGCTTGGGGCGCTCGCCAGCCCGCTCTACGCGGAGCAGGTCCAGCAGGGACAGGCCTGGAAGATGGTGAGCCTGCCCTCGCTCGTGGCCGGCATCCTGCCGCCGCGGACCGCCGAGGAGTGGGGGCCAGCCCTCGGCCTCGGGTTCCTCGTGGCGGGAGCGTCGGCCCTGGCCTGGCGGCTCCGGTCGGCCGGTGCCACGGGGGGAGGGGCGAGCGGGCGGGACATCCTGCCGCTGTGGAGCTGCGCCCTGGCGACCACCGTCGTCTTCTCACCGCACCTCGTGGTCTACGACGCCGTGCTGCTCTTTCCCGTGGCGCTGCACCTGCTCGAGCGGCGCAGCTCGAAGCGGCTGAGGGTCACCCTGCTGGCGGCGTTCTGGCTCACCTGGCTGGCGCCCGCGCTTCATATCCTCGGGCGCGACGCGCCGTGGCCGTTGGCAGCCGTGGACGCACCGTGGTCGGCGATCCCGCTCCTGCTGCTCTGGGTCGAGACGATGCGCGACGTCGGGAGCACGTATGCCGTCCGCGACGTCAGCGTGGCGCGTCGACCGGCGCCTCGACCTTGACCGACAGCGCCGCCAGCAGCGCGACAAGCTCGTCCCGCTTCTCGCCGCTGACGGTGACGGCGCCCTCCGGGGTGAGGTCATCGGGAAAGTGCAGACCGGTGCTGCCGACGACGTCGGCCTTGACGTGGGTGAGGACCTTGGTGAGGTCCGCGGTCGCATCCTCGGCGCCGGTCCAGCCGTAGCCGACCAGGGCGACCGGCTTGGCCTGCCACTCGGCAAAGAGCATGTCGACGGCGTTCTTGATCGGTGCGGGGAAGCTGCGGTTGTACTGCGGCGTCACGATGACGATCGCGTCCGACTCGAAGACCTGGCTGGCCCACGCCTGCGTGTGTGGCTTGGCGTAGTTCCCGTTCCTCGGCATGTCCTCCTCGTCGAGGAAGGGCAGCTCGCCGAGGTCGACGAGCGCGGTGGACCACTCGGTGGTGGGCGCCTGGGCGGCCACCCACTCGGCCACCTTCGGGCCGATGCGGCCGGGGCGGGTGCTGGACACGATGACACGTAGCTGCTTCACGCTTCAACCAACTGTGGCGGGCCCTCGGTCATTCCCACCCCTGGCCTCTCTCCATGTCCCGGTCGCCTGGGCCCCGCCCCCGCCCCCGCCCCCGCCCCCGCCCCCCTACCGTCTTCTCCTCCTCCCTCGAGGGGCCACTTCGGTGCCGGGGGCGAATGCACGGACCCGGTCACCCCGGCACGCCGGGGAGCG
>CALMNV010000078.1 GCA_937873285.1 uncultured Intrasporangium sp.
TGCGTTCGCCGTGCAAGCGCCCGCAAGGGGGCGAGCAGCTCGCACGAGCCCAGGCGCCGCGCGGCCGGCTCGACCAGCGCAAGCAGCTCCTCGGTCAGCTCGGGCACGGTGGCGAGCGCCGAGCCTTCCGGGTGGATCAGCTCCGCCCGACAGCCGAAGCGCTGGGCGGCGAACCGGTTCTGCGCGTAGATGCCGCGGTCGGCCGTCCGCCCGTTCGAGCCGGAGCAGACGAGCGCCTGCACGAGCGCCGCCAGCGCCGCCGCCACGGCGAGCTCGGTCGGCTGGTCGGCCATCCGCACCTCGAGGGTGCCGAGGCGCGGGTGCGGCCGGACGTCCCACCAGATGCGCGTGTAGTCGTCGGCGAGGCCGTGCTCGACGAGCGTCGCCGCGAACGCCTCCCACTCGGCGAACGTCGCGAACGCGGGCGGAGCGCCGCTCCGGGGCAGCCGCGTGAGGAGCTCGGCTCGCGCCGAGGCGTACCCGCTCGGCTCGCCTGCGAGGTAGGGGGAGTTCGCCGAGAGCGCGAGCACGAGCGGAAGCCACGGGAGCACGGATTCGAGCGAGGCGAGGCACGCCTCCTCGTCGGCGACCGACACGTGGATGTGGAGGCCGCAGCAGCGCTGGACGAGGGCCGCCGGCCCCGCGTAGTCCACGAACGCGCGCATCGCCGGGACGTCGGTGACGTCGTCGGCGGGGAGGGCAGCGGCGGGATGCGTGCCGGAGGCGAGCAGCGCAAGACCGTGCTCCTCCAACCGGGCCGCCGCGCCGCGGCGAAGACCCTCGAGCTCGAGGACGGCGTCGACGACCCGCGACGCCGGCGTGGTCGTCAGCTCGAGGAACGAGCGGAAGAGCTCCGCCTTGCGGCGGGCGCCGTCGAGCAGCTCCTGCGGCACGGGCGCAAGCTCGAGCGAGCGCGAGGACACGACGAAGAGCTCCTCCTCGATCCCGACCGTGCCCGGGGCGGTGGCGCCGAACCGGCGATCGAACACGGGCGGATCATGACGGACCGCCGACGGCATGCTCGCAACTGCAGACGGAATGCGCGCCATCGTCTTGCGTGTTCACCGGAATGAGACAGAATGCGACCATGGCGGTTCCGGCTCCTCACCAGCTGGTTTGGCCGGTGTCCGTGGACGCGGACGCAGGGCTCCACGTGAGGATTGCGAGCTCACCCGAGGGCGTCGAGGCGCTTCGCTCGACGTGGCTCGCGTTGCAGGCGGGCGATCTTACGAGCGACATCGACTACTTCTTGACGCTTGCCCGCTTCCATCCAGAGGTCCGGCGCCCGCACGTGCTCGTGCTCGAGCGCGACGGCGAGCCCGTGACGCTGGTCGCGGCGCACCTACACGAAGGCTGGGTCATTCATCGCATCGGCCCGTGGACGGCGTTCAAGCCGACGCTCCGCTCGGTGAACGTCGTCTATCGCGGCATCCTGGGCGAGCGCTCGCCGGAGACGATGCGACTCATCGAGCACGACGCAGACGAGAGCCCGCGCTCGATCCAGCTCTACAGCGTCGACCCCGGCACCGCCCGCGCCGCGGCGAGGATGCTCGTGCAGGAGGACCGGGCAGACCACATCGACCTCAACTTCGGCTGCCCGGTGCCCAAGGTGACCCGCAAGGGCGGGGGGTCGGCGCTGCCCTGGAAGCGCGACCTCTTCCGCGCGATCGTGGGGGCGGTCGTCGAGGAGGGCGCCAGACGCGAGGTCCCGGTGACGGTCAAGATGCGCAAGGGCATCGACGACACGCACCTGACCTACCTCGAGGCGGGGCTCGCCGCGCAGCAGGAGGGCGTCGCGGCGGTCGCGTTGCACGGGCGCACTGCGGCGCAGGCATACTCGGGCGAGGCCGACTGGGAGGCGATCCGGCTGCTCAAGGAGACGGTGACCTCGATCCCGGTGCTGGGCAACGGCGACATCTGGTCGGCTCAGGACGCGGTGCGGATGGCCGCCAAGACCGGCTGCGACGGCGTCGTCGTCGGACGCGGCTGCCTCGGCCGGCCGTGGCTCTTCGCCGACCTCGCGGCCGCCTTCGCCGGCGGGGCGGCCCGGGTGACCCCGACGCTGGGCGAGGTGGCCGGCACGATCCGCACGCACACGGCATACCTAGCGGACTTCTACGGCGACGAAGGCCGGGCCTGCCGAGACATCCGCAAGCACATCGCCTGGTATCTCAAGGGGTTTCCGGTCGGCTCGGCGGTCCGCAGCTCGCTCGCCCTCGTCGACTCGATGGCCATGCTCGACGCGCTGCTCGCCGAGCTCGACCCGGATGCCCCGTGGCCGGGCGAGGCCGCCGAGGGCCAGCGTGGTCGCGCCGGTTCGCCGCGGGCGGTCGCCCTGCCCGACCGCTGGCTCGAGTCACGCGAGCTCAGCGTCGAGCAGCGCGCGACGGTCGCGGAGGCCGAGCTGTCCGTGAGCGGCGGCTGACGCATCCGGGGAGGGCCGACGTGAGCCCCGGAGGGCAGGGCGAAAAGGCGGCGTTCGCCGCGTACTAGTACCAACGTCCCATTGCCGCTGCCCAGGTATATCTCGGACGCTTGACGAGGTCAGGCACCAACCGGAGCGGGCGGCGCGGGGGCGCCCGCGCAGGCAAGGAGGCGTCGTCTGGTCCATCCTTTCCCCAGAGCGGGAGCTGCCGGTGACATCTGCCGGCAGCTCCCCTCGTGCGTCGTGCCTGCGCACGGGGCCGAGCGTGCCCCGAGCCACCCGCCCCGCCGCCGCCCGCCCCACCACCGCCGCCCGCCCCACCGCCACCGCCCGCCCCACCGCCACCCGCCCGCCCGCCATCGCGAGGGATCAGGGCCGCATGTCGTCGTGCAGCCTGACACTCGACAGCTCCACCGACCCGTCGGTGAGCCTCCAGAAGTGCAGGCGCCGGGCGGAGGCCGTCTTGTGCTGGAGCGAGACGCGCCAGCATGTCTCCCCCTGAGCCCGGCTGACCGCCGGATCGTGTGCGCCCGGGCCTGTCCGCAGCACATGCATGGCGCGGGCGTTCATCTGCTCGACCCGGCCGCTCACGATGTCGGCGACGACCTCGGCGACCTTGGCGCGGTCGACACCCTTCAACTCGTCGAGGGTGGCGAGAAAGTTTGCGCCCACAGTGAACTCACGCCAATGATGGGTGCGCTTGTCGTCTGCCGTGGTGCGCTCGGCCCACGCGACGTAGACCTCGTGGCGAAACTGCTCCACCGGGTCGGCAAAGAGCCCGGACGTCACGCGAGCGCGCTCGGACCGGCTCGACTCGAGCTCCTTGCTCGCTTTCCTGGCCTGCTGGCGGGCTTCACGGGCGGAGGTCCGTGCGGCGGCGAGCTCGCGCTCCAGACGAGAGACGCGCTCCTCCATGTCGGCGACCCGCCCCAGGAGCGCCGCGTTGTCCGAGAGCAGGGCCGCCGCCTGCGGGTTGGCCGCCTCCAGCTCGGCGAGGGCTGCTGCCCCGGGGCGGCTGGCGGCACCGGGCGCGGCATGCGCCTGCGATGCGCCCGCTGCGGCTGCCTCCGCGGCGGCATGCTCGGGCGGGCTTGGCGCCCCTTGCACCAGCCACGGGGGACCGCCGGCAAAGATGGCGACCGGCAGCGCCACCTCTGCGAACTCCGGGTCGAGGAGGGCGACACGGTCGGGAATGCCGTCGGTGCAGTGCGCGACCTCCAC
>CALMNV010000079.1 GCA_937873285.1 uncultured Intrasporangium sp.
CTGACGAAGCCGGTGCCGTCGTCGGCATTTTCGTGGAAGGGGTCGATGTCACCGAACGCGTTCACGCCGATTCAGCGCTGCGGAGGAGCGAAGCGGATCTGCGCGAACGCGGGGAGCAACTGCGTCTGGCGACCGAAGCGGCGGAGATCGGTCTCTGGGACGTCGACCTCGTGTCGGACACGCTCTAGTGGCCCCCGCGTGTAAAGGCGATGTTCGGAATCTCGGCCGACAGACCCGTTTCCATGGCTGACTTCTACAGCGGGCTTCATGCGGACGACCGGGCGGCGACCAGCGTCGCATTCGCTGCGGCGACCGACCCGGAGAAGCGCGCCACCTACGATGTCGAGTATCGGGCGGTCGGCAAGGAAGACGGCCGGACTCGCTGGATCGCGGCGAAGGGCCGCGGTATCTTCGACGACGAGGGCAGGTGCATCCCCGAGGAGCAGGTGCCCCTCAAGCTGAGGTTCGCGCGCACGGTGCGGATCTCGATCGACGGCAACGCGCACTTCTGCCGGGGCCTGCTCACCACCCGCTACCCGGGGTCGGAGGCCGACCAGCGGCCCCGGTCCACCGACTGAGCCCACCCACTCAAGGAGACACCGTGAGAGCAGTTCAAGTGGTCGGCTACCACCGCACCCTTCAGATGACAGAGGTGCCTCAGCCCGAGGTGACCTCCCCCTTCGACGTCGTCGTGCGAATCGGCGGGGCAGGCGTCTGCCGGACCGACATCCACATCCTCGAGGGGCAGTGGGCCGACAAGACCGGCGTGGCGCTGCCCTACACCATCGGCCACGAGAACGCCGGCTGGGTGCACGCAGTCGGCGACGCGGTCACCACCGTGTCAGTGGGGGACAAGGTCATCCTGCACCCCCTCATGACGTGCGGCCTGTGCCGCGCCTGCCGTCTCGGCGACGACGTGCACTGCGACAACAGCCGGTTCCCCGGCATCGACACCGACGGCGGGTATGCCGACTTCCTGCGCACCACCGCACGTAGCGTCGTGAGGATCGACGACAGCCTCGAGCCGGCGGACGTCGCGGCGCTCGCGGACGCCGGCCTCACGGCATACCACTGCGTGGCCAAGGCAGCCCGAGCCACTCGGCCCGGCGACGTGTGCGTCATGATCGGCGCCGGGGGCCTGGGCCACATCGGGATCCAGGTGATGAAGGCCATCTCCGGCGCCACCGTCGTCGTCGTGGACCGCAACGCCGACGCCGTCAAGCTGGCGCTCGACATCGGCGCCGACTACGGGATCGTCGCCGACGGCAGCCACGTGAAGCAGGTCCTGGACCTCACCGGCGGCAGGGGCGCCGAGGCTGTCGTCGACTTCGTCGGCGAGGGCGGTGCCACCGCGGAAGGCGTCGCGATGCTCCGGCGGGCAGGCAGCTACTTCGTCGTCGGCTACGGCGAGAACATCGACGTGCCGACGATCGACATCATCTCGACCGAGATCAGCTTCATCGGCAACCTCGTCGGCTCCTACACCGACCTGCAGGAGCTCATGGTGCTGGCCGCGCAGGGCAAGGTCACGCTGCACACGACGACCTACCCCCTCGACCAGTTCCAGCGGGCCATCGACGACCTCGACGCCGGAGCGGTCCGGGGCCGAGCGATTCTCGTCCCCTGACGACCGGACCGGGCACGACCAGACAGGACCGTCACCGGCACGGTCCCGCGCTCCGACCCATCCCACACCGCACGAACCAACTCGAAGGACTGACCACACCATGGCCAAGGAACTGCGCTTCAACGAGGAAGCACGACGACTGCTCGAGTCCGGCGTCAACGCACTGGCAGATGCCGTCAAGGTGACGCTGGGTCCCAAGGGCCGCAACGCCGTGCTCGAGAAGCTCACCGGACCGCCCACCATCACCAACGACGGCGTGACCATCGCCAAGGAGATCCAGCTGCGCGAGCCGTTCGCCAACATGGGCGCCCAGCTCGTCAAGGAGGTGGCGATGAAGACCAACGGCGTCGTCGGCGACGGCACGACGACGGCCACGGTCCTCGCCCAGGCGATGGTGCGCGAGGGGCTGCGG
>CALMNV010000080.1 GCA_937873285.1 uncultured Intrasporangium sp.
ATCCTGCCTTATATGAACGGGATATGTCGCAAAACGTCCCTTTATCCGGGCCGGATCCGTGGCTCCGGACAGGCCTGCGGGTATACTCAAAGCTCAGCTAAGCTCACTGCTGAGGTGGCAGGCCGGCCCTTTTCCGCTGGCCATGCGCCGGAGGCAGGAAGCCAGTACCGGCCGGTGAAAACCCGGTTCAGTCGCCCAATGATGCGCGGACGGCCCATGGAGGAACAATGTCGCACATCCTGCTCTTGACGAACAGCACTGGCTCTTCGGTGGACATCCTGCCTGCCCTGGAACTGCTGAACCACCGGGTCCACATTCTTCCCGCCGAGCCCACTGCCCTGCTGGAGACCGATCCGTGCGACATCGTGCTGCTGGATGCCCGGAAAGACCTGGTGGGCGCCCGTTCGCTCACCCAGCTGCTCAAAGCCACCGGCCTCAGCGCTCCCCTGGTCCTGATCCTGACCGAGGGCGGTATGGCGGCCGTTTCCTCCGCCTGGGCCGTGGATGACATCGTGCTCGATTCGGCAGGCCCCGCCGAGGTGGAGGCCCGCATCAGGCTGTCCGTTGCCCGGGCCGTCCCGGACCATGAGGACGCGCCGACGGAGATCCGCGCAGCCGGCGTCGTCATCGACGAGGCAAGCTACACCGCCCGCGTGAACGGCGCACCGCTGAACCTGACCTTCAAGGAATTCGAGCTGCTGAAGTACCTGGCACAGCACCCCGGCCGCGTCTTCACCCGCCAGCAATTGCTCACCGAGGTGTGGGGCTATGACTACTACGGAGGCACCCGCACCGTGGACGTCCACGTCCGCCGGCTGCGGGCCAAGCTCGGCCCCGACCACGAGGCTCTGATCGGCACCGTGCGCAACGTGGGCTACCGCCTCGTGCCCCCCCGGGGAGGCGACGACGCGGCGCCCGGGCTGTCCGACCCGGCCGCTGCCGCCACCGCCGCCACGCCGACCGAGGCGCGCTGACCCGACCGCCGCCCGAGCCGTCTGCCCCGCCCGGAGGCCGTATGCCGCGGGGCCGGCCCCCCGCGGCATACGGCTCGGGTCACTGCTTGGTGATCCGGGTCAGCGGGCCCGGCGTGTAGGGCGAGACGGCGCCCAGGTGGCTGGCCAGGGCGTCGATGTCGAGGCCGCCGAAGTACTTCCCCGTCCCCGACGCGAAGGTCGCGAAGCCGTCTCCGCCGTCGGCGAGGAAGCTGTTGGTGACGACGCGGTAGGTCTGGGTGTCGACGAGCGGCGCGCCGTTGAGCGTCACCTGGCCCAGCGTCGTGCCGGAGTAGGTGTAGGCGAAGCCCTTGGAGACCTGCAGGATCTTGGTGGCGGTGCCGGCGTTGCCGCCGCTCCACTGCTCGGTGAGCAGCGACTTGATCTGGGCGCCGGTGAGGTCCATCGACACGAGGTAGTTGTTGAACGGCTGGACCGTGAACGCCTCCTCGTAGGTCACCACGCCGTTGCCCTCGCCCTTCGGCGACGAGGCGTAGGTCAGGTCGGCCCGGATGCCACCGGGGTTCATCAGCGCGAGGTCCGGCTTGCGCCCCGCCTGCACGACCGACGGGTCCGCGAGCATCGCGTCGGCGATGAGGTCACCGAGCGCTGACTCCCCGGCCGGGTTGCCGGCGCGCGTCACGTCGGTGGTGACCCGCCCGAGGACCTTGCCGGCGATGGCCTTGACGAGCTCGCTGTATCTGGCGATGAGCCGGGTCTGCGCCGGGTCCTTGGGCACGTCCCGGGTGACGACGAGGTTCGAGCCCTTGACCGAGCTGCGCACGATGTCGTCGGTGCGCCGGTCGTACTTCAGGGTGGTCTCGGTGAAGAGGCGGCCGAATGACGAGGCCGAGGTGACGAGCCGGCTCTTGCCGTTCGGGTCCGGGATGTTGCAGACGTAGGGCTGGTGCGTGTGGCCGGAGACGATCATGTCGATGGCCGGGTCGAGGCGCCGCGCGATGGGCAGGATCGCCGAGTCGGCCGAGAGCCGGCCACCGCCCTGGCAGGTGTAGTCGAACGGGGTCGAGGCCGGCGGCACCCCACCTTGGTGGATGAGCACGACGATGGCGTTGCCCCCCTGCTTCCTGAGCACCGGGACGAGCCTGTTGGCCGCCTGCACCTCGTCGAGGAAGCGCAGGCCGCGCACACCGGAGGAGGTGACGATGGTGGGCGTCTGCTTCAGCGTCATCCCGATGAACGCGACCCGGGCGCCGCCCTGGAAGCGACGGATGGTGTAGGCGGGCAGGATGGTCTTGCCCGTCCGCGTCTCGACGACGTTGGCGGCCAGGTACTGGAACTGCGCACCGGGGAAGGAGCCGTCGGGGCAGGAGTTGCGGTTGTTGGCCCCGGCGCCGTCCTTGAGGCAGCCGCCGCGCTGGAGCCGCTGGAGCTCCTTGTAGCCGCGGTCGAACTCGTGGTTGCCGACGGCGGCGGCGTCCAGGCCCAGCCTGTTGAGGGACCTGACGGTCGGCTCGTCGTAGAACGCGGCCGACAGCAGGGGCGAGGCGCCGACGAGGTCGCCGGCCGCGACCGTGACGGTGTTGCGCTGGCCCTTGCGGGCCTGCTTGAGGTGGGTGGCGAGGTATTCCACGCCACCGGCGTCGACGGAGCCGGCGGTGGTCAGGATCCGGCCGCTCGACCCGGACGGCGCCTCGAGGTTGCCGTGGAAGTCGTTGAAGGACAGGACCTGCAGGTCGACCAGGCGCCGGCCTCGGTCGTCGTCGTCGCGGTCGCGGTCGTGTGCCTGGGCGGTCGGGGCCACGAAGGCCGTCGCCGCGAGCACCCCGCCGACGACGGCGACAGCCGTGCTCCGGAAGGTGCGGCGTGAGCTGTGGGACATGAGTTCCCCTGGGTGACGGGCGACACCGTCGCTGGAACCGGGAGGTGTCGCGGCTGGTCTGGGTGAGCTGCGGGCAACGGGGAGCAAGGAGGGCGAAGTCGGCGATTCCCCGCGCCTCTGGGCAGACTAGCCACCGTGGCCGTCCTGGCAACACCCTGTGATGGAATCGCGGGTGTGCAGCCGTTGAACGTCGTGCCTCGCGACCACCGCTCCGGCTTGTCGGCGACCGAGGCCGGCCAGGTCCTGACGCTGGCCGAGCGCGCCGGCGAGGTGGACGGCGCGCCCCCCCTCTCCGAGCAGTTCCGCCTGTCCGTCGAGGCACGCGCCACCGCCGGGGTCGGCCATCTGCTCGCGTATGCCGCCGACGGGGCTCTCGTGGGCTACGCGCAGTGCCGCTCGGGCAGCGACGGCGAGCCGGGCTCCGCCGAGCTCTTCGTCGCGCCGACGGCCCGGCGTCACGGGGCCGGCTCGGCGCTGCTCGACGCGCTCCCGCCCGAGGTCCGGCTGTGGAGCCACGGCGACGGCCTCGGGGCGGAGGCGTTCGCGGCGGCCCGCGGGCTGCGACCGGTGCGTGCGCTGGACCTGCTCGGCCGGTCGCTGGTGGGGGGGCCCGCATGGCCGCCGCCGACGCTGCCCGAGGGGTATGCCGTGCGCTCCTTCGAGCGCGGACGCGACGAGGAGGCCTGGCTGGCGGTCAACGCCGCGGCGTTCGCCACCCACCCCGAGCAGGGGTCCTGGGCTCGAGCCGACCTCGAGCAGCGCATGGCCCAGCCGTGGTTCGACCCCGAGGGCTTCCTCCTCGTCGTGCCGGTGTCCGCCCCCGACCGCATCGCCGCCTTCCACTGGACCAAGGTCGACCCACCGGACGGGCACCGTGGCGAGGTCTACGTCCTCGGGGTGAGCCCGGAGCACCAGGGGCGCGGGCTCGGCCGCGCCGCGACGGTGCTCGGCCTCGAGCACCTGCGCCGCCGCGGGCTGCACGACGCCCTGCTCTACGTCGACGAGGACAATGCGGCCGCCCTGCGCACCTACCGATCGCTGGGCTTCGCCGGCCTCCAGGCCCACCGGCAGTACGCCCGTTCGGCGCCCGACCCCGGCTGAGGCCACGGGCACAGCGGCATACGGCACCCTCTTCGCGCGCCTCAGCGGCGCCAAGCGCAGCTCCTCTGGCGGTGCCCCGGCGCCGCCGGGGGTGCCACGATGGAGCCATGAGCACCGGCAGCCTGGAGCGCACCGACGTCTCCTCCGACGCGACCACCGCGA
>CALMNV010000081.1 GCA_937873285.1 uncultured Intrasporangium sp.
CCCCGGCATCGCGGCACACGACTCGCAGCTCGTCGGCGAAGCCGTGCGGGTGCAGCACGGCCGGTGCGTAGCCGTCGTCGACACCGTGCCGGCTGAGCGCGACAGCCCCTGCCCCTGTGGCGGCGAGGCGCCGGAAGGCACGTGGCGACGGCATGTCCACCTCGAAACGGAAGAAGGGGTGGCAGCTCGCAGCCGGCAGCCTGTCCACCGCCCCGGTGGTGAAGAGCCACGTCTGCGGGTCCATCAGCACCAGGGCCCCGCCGTCGGCACCGATCTGCGGCAGCAGGGCGTGCAGCACCGACTGCGCCGTCCCGGCCGGGGTGACAGCAGCCGGCTCGGCCGCCGCTGCGGTGACCGCGCGCAGCGCCGCGGACATCCGCATCGGGAGGCCAACGCCGGTCCGATGCCCTGCCATGGGCCGACGGTACGACGAGATCCCCGAATTCGGGGATGGTTCCCGGGCACCGAGCCGGACATGCTGTGGCGCATGACCGACCTGGCCCTCTCTGGCGCCGCCCACGTGGACGCGTCCACCCTTCCCGTGCTCAACCACCTCGACATGCTCTGCCGGGTGGTCCTGGCGAGTGACGCGACCGGCGGCGCCTTCTCCCTCGTCGAGGAGCGCGCCCGCCTCGGGTGCATGACCCCCCGCCACGTGCACGCACGGGAGGCCGAGACCTTCGTCGTGCTGAGCGGCGCGCTCGAGGGCTGGTCCGAGGGGTCCACCCAGCTGGTCGAGGCCGGTCAGCTCCTGCACCTTCCCGCCGGCCGCGAGCACGCCTTCCGGATCGCCTCGGCGACCGCTCACTTCTACACGCTGATCACACCGGGCGGCTTCGAGGCGTTCTTTGCGGCAACCGGTCGCGTCGTGGCGGAGCCGTTCGACGGCGAGCTGCCCCTGCCCGGGCCGGTGCCCCCGGAGGTCGCCGCCGCGCTCCAGCAGGCGCTGACGCCACTGGGCTGCACCATCGTCGGACCGCCGCCCTTCTCGCCGGCGATGGGGTGACCGGCGAGGTCGGCGGCCCCCGCTCCCGGCCGGCTACCGCAGGCCGAGGTCGGCCAGGGAGTACACGTGGCGGTACTCCACCCCCTCCGCCCGGATGACGTCGGCCGCACCGGTCGCCCGGTCGGCGATGGTGGCGACCGCCAGCACCTGCGCCCCGGCCTCCCGGGCCGCCCGCACGGCCTCCAGCGGCGAGGCCCCCGTCGTCGTCGTGTCCTCGACGACGAGCACCGGCCGCCCTGCGACGGAGGGGCCCTCAATGCGCTGCTGCAGGCCGTGCGCCTTGCCGGCCTTGCGGACGACGAAGGCGTCGAGCCGCTCCCCCCGCGCCGCGGCGGCGTGCAGCATCGCCGTGGCCACGGGGTCCGCCCCGAGCGTGAGGCCACCGACGGCGGCATACGGCAGGTCTGCGGTGAGCTCGCGCATCACCACACCGACCAGCGGCGCGGCCTGCCCGTCGAGGGTGACCCGGCGCAGGTCGACGTAGTAGTCCGCCTCGAGCCCGGACGAGAGCGTCACCCGGCCCCGGACGATGGCCCGCTCCCGGATGATCTCGAGCAGGCGGGCACGGGCGGTGGCGACGTCGGGCGCGGTCTGGGTCACGCCGTGATCGTATGCCGCCCGCCTGGGCCGAGCGCGCCTGCGTCGGTCAGTCGCGGCCCGGCGTGGGCCCGGGCCGGCGCAGACCACCGGAGCGCACGAGCGAGCGGGGCACCACCCGGAGCAGCCCGACCATGGCCCGGTACTGACCACCGGGCACCGACAGCACGCGACCTGCGGCCACGTCCGAGAGGGCCTCGGAGACGAGCTCCGGCGTGTCGAGCCACAGGAAGCCCGGGCCGGGCCGGCTCAGCCCGGCGCGCTCGTGGAACTCGGTGCGGGTGAAGCCGGGGCAGAGCGCCGTCGCGGTCACGCCGGTGCCGGCCAGCTCGGCGGCCAGGCTCTCCGTGAAGACGGTGACCCATGACTTCGCGGCCGAGTACGTCCCCATCGCGAGGAAGCCGGCGACGGAGGAGACGTTGAGGACGGCCCCGTGGCCGCGGGCCGTCATGGCCGGCACCGCGGCGTGGGAGAGGACGAGCACCGCGCGGACGAGCACGTCGAGCAGCCGCTCCTCGTCGGCCAGGCTGCTGGCGCCGAACCCCGACCGGAGCGCGAACCCCGCGTTGTTGACGAGCAGGTCGACGGGCCGCTCCGGGTCGGCCACCCGCTCCGCCACCACCTGCAACCGGTCCCGGTCGGACAGGTCGGCCGGGAGCACCTCGACGCTGACGGCATACCGGCTGCGCAGCTCGTCGGCCACCCCGTGCAGCCGCTCGATGTCCCGGGCGACAAGGACGACGTCGTGTCCGCGCGAGGCGAGCTGGTCGGCGAACTCATGGCCGATGCCGGCGGTCGCGCCGGTGATGAGGGCGGTAGCCATGGGCTCACCCTAGGTGCGGCTCGAGGCCAGCGCGTCCAATGTCCAGGCGCCGGCGGCGAGGCGGCGCTACCGTGAGCGTGGGCGGACCGGTCCGGGCCGACCCAACCACGCGACTACGCGACCAGGCGGGTCGGCAGATGCGCACATACCCGTATGCGTTCCACATCGCCCTCGACGGCAACGGCCTCAACGGGCTCGAGGGCCGGGCCGGCGTGTGCGTGCTCCACTACGACCCCGTGACCGGCGACTGCGCCTACAAGGTGAGCTACTTCCCGGGCGCGTCGGGCGGGCACGCGCCCAGCGTCGACCCCGGACGAGGCGTCGGCTTCCTCGGCAACACGGGACAGCATCTGCTCTTCTACCACCTCGACACGCTGGAGGAGGCCGACCGGGTCTCGACGCTGCGCTTCGAGGTGCCCGACACGACGGTCAAGGGCAGCACGCACCTCGTCTGGCTGGACGAGACCCGGTTCGTCACCTCGATCGGCGAGCACCTGTGGCAGTTCGACGTCAACCGTCTGAGCAAGGCGGAGCAGATCGCGCCGCACCGCCTGAAGGTGCCGCACGCGATGAAGCGCACCGCCTCGGGCCGCTTCATCGTCTACGGCGGCATGGACCACCCGGCCCACGGTGAGGCCCGGGAGGTGGGCGTCCTCGACACCGTCACCGGGCAGGTGCGCCGGGTGGAGCTGCCGACGACGTGCTGGCACCTCGTGTGCCACCCGGTCCTCGACGTCTTCTATGCCATCTCCTTCCGGGTGCACCCGGCGGACCGGACGGACTGGGGCCGCTGGGGGATGGCGTGGCTGCGGCAGTACGCCTTCGAGGTCGACGCCGAGTCCGGAGTCGTGCTGCGCCACTGGGCGGCCGACCGCAACCTGCCGGTCCACATCAACTCGGACGTGACGATCTCGGACTCCGAGCTCATCTTCTGCACCGGCGGCAGCCACACCGTCGTCCTCGTCGACCTGCAGACCCTCGGCCGGCACCGCCTCGTCGACGAGCACCCGGGCGCCGTGGAGGGCCTCGCCTTCGGCCGGCAGGCGATGACGACGGTCGCCGAGAGCTTCCTGCGCGGCAACATCTTCAGCAACGCCCACCTGTATGCCGAGTCGCTCAGGGTGAGCCGGGGGGCCCTGCTCGACGGCATCTACGCCTGTCAGCTCTCGGCCGACCAGACGCTGCTCTTCACCGCGAACCGCGGGCAGAACCACATCACCGTCTACGACTACCCGTCGCTCACCCTCCGGGACCGCTTCGTGCTGCCCGAGGCCCAGCAGCTCGACGGGGCGGCAGGCTCGTGGGCCGATCCTCGGCTGGGCTTCCACCACTCCTATCTGGTCAGCCCGGCCACAGCAGGAGGCGGGCCCCGCGATGGCTGACAGCTCGACGGGGCCCGACCCGCTCGAGCCCCTCGCATCGCTCGACCCGCTCGAACGGCTCGGGCGGCTGGGGCGCGAGGCCGTGCACACGCAGCTGCGGCTGGCGAGGCGCTCGTTCGGCGCCGCCCGAGCCGTCACCCAGGGCGCGGCGCCCGGCCGGGCGGCTCGGGGCTATCTCGAGGCCCTCGGCCGGGAGAGCACTCGCTACTGGCGCGAGCTGGGGACCCTGGGGCTGTCGTATGCCGCGGACGTGCTCGAGCTGAGCGCCCGCACCGCCTCCCGGGTCCTCGACGACACGACGCCGGAGCCGGCGCCCGGTCCGGTGCCCGGTCCAGCGCCGGGCTCGACGCCCGACCCGGCGCCGGGCTCGACGCCCGACCCGACGCTCGACGCTCGACCGGACCCGACGCTGCCCCGAGCGCCCCAGCCGGCGGTCGCGCAGCGACGGGCCTCGCCCGGCG
The DNA here is from genome assembly GCA_937873285.1 of uncultured Intrasporangium sp. Lineage (GTDB taxonomy): Bacteria > Actinomycetota > Actinomycetes > Actinomycetales > Dermatophilaceae > CALMNV01. The sequence goes on from CALMNV010000081.1 coordinate 4,270, forward strand.
AACGGGACCCGGCCGCCGCCGGGCCCGCGCGGCGGTTGCCGGTCGCCCTGCGCGGATCGGCGGGGCACTCGGCTGCCGGCACGGTGACGGTCGTCAACCGGCACACCCGGGCGCGGCGCATCGAGGTGACCGCAGGCGAGCTGCGCACCGTCACCGGCGCTCCAGCCCCGGTGACGCTCGCCGTGACGCCCGCCCGGGTCACCCTCGCACCCAAGGGCGACCACGAGGTCACCCTGGCCGTCGAGCTGCGCGCCGGCTCGGTGTCCGCCGGGGAGCGCTTCACCGGGACGGTCCGAGTCAGCGGGGGTGACGAGGCGACGGTGGACGTGACCGTGGAGGTCGAGGACTGACCTGCGGTCCGCGCGGCCGGGCCCCGGGGCCGCCGCCGTCGTCAGCGAGCGGTCGAGGCACGAGCTCCCGGGCGGCGCGCACCTCCGGTCGCACCCGCAGCCCCTCCCGCACCCACCGGGGCAGCTCGACGCCGGCGAGCAGCCACGCCAGGGACGCGGCGACCGCGTCACGGGCCGGCCGGGCCGCATATCCCAGCGCCTGCGCCCGGGCGCTGCAGTACCAGTAGTGCCGGCCCACGGTGAGCGCCTCCTCGCGGGTGACGAGCGGCGGCCGGCCGGACACCCGGCCCCAGCCCTCCGCCAGCGCTGCGGCGAGCGTCGCGGCCGGACGGGACACCTCGGCATACGGCCCGGGCAGGCCGGCGAGGTCGGCCACCAGCGTGTGCAGCAGCCGCCACGTCACGTCGGTGCCACCGAGCAGGTATCGCTGCCCGGCGGCGCCGCGCTCGAGGAGGAGCACGCAGCCGGCGCCGACGTCGCGGGCGTCGACGACGTTGCACCCACCGGGATAGGTGCTCCTCGTCGGGTCGAGCAGGTAGCGCAGGACGATGGCGTTGCTCGGCGCCAGGCTGGCGTAGGGCCCCCCGAGCACGACGGTCGGCAGGGCGAGGACGACGGGTATGCCGTGCCGCTCGCCGGCCGCGAGCGCCGCCTCCTCCTGGGCGACCTTGCTCGCGTAGTAGGCGGGGGACGGCTCGTCGCCGAGGACGTCCCGCTCGGTGCGGGCCTCGGGCCGGGCGCTCGACCCCCGGGTCACCGACGAGCTCGTCACGACCACCTGGCGGACCCCTGCCCGGGCGGCCGCGGACACGACGCGCCCGGTGCCCGCCACGTTGACGCGGCTCACCTCCTCGGCCCGGGCGGCGCCGAAGGCGTAGACCGCCGCGCAGTGGACGAGGCCCTCGACCCCGGCGAGGGCTCGACGCAGCGCTCGCTCATCGGCCACGTCGGCGGTGCGCACCGGGACCGGGGAGCCTGCGACGCGGGGGGTTGGCGAGCGGCTGCCGGGCCGCGTCACCGCGAGGACCTCATGGCCGGCGGCGGCAGCCGCACGGAGCACCTGGGCGCCGAGCAGGCCGCTGGCCCCGGTGACGGCCACCTTCATCCGGTGCCCCCAGCGCCCCCGGAGCCCCCGGTGCCCCCGGTGCCCCCGGTGCCCTCGGTGCCCCCGGTGCCCTGGACGCCGCTCGTGGTGTCGCCCGTGCTCGTGGCGCCTCTGCCGCCCGGGACATGCCGAAAGCCGAGATGGTCCACTTCCTCGGCCGTCGGCACGCCTCGCGCGCTGTCCGCTGCGGCGCTCACCCCGGCGAGCAGCTGCGCGACCAGTGCACCGAGGACGGCGGTGGGCAGCGGATCCGCGGGGTCGGGCGGAGGGCGGCCCACCCGGAACTCGCGACCCTCGTAGCAGGCCTCGAGGTTGTCGAACGTCGTGGCGAAGAAGCGCCGGTAGGCATCCTCGAGCAGCGGGCTGCGCACCTCCGGGACGGCTTCGAGGTCGACGCCGCTCCAGCTCGCCGGCAGGGTGAAGAGCTGCCGACCGCGCACGGTCACGCGGGTCCCGGCAGGGTCCCGCAGGAAGATGAGGGCTCCGTCGTCACAGGTGGCCGAGCCGTTGGGCGACGACACGGTGCGCCACGTCAGCCGGTGGGCGTCGGCGGACCGCTCGACCAGCTCCAGCTTGCACACGTCGATGGGTGGACCGCCCCACGCCGCGAGGTAGTTCGGCTGCGGCAGGTAGAGGTTGCGCTCGGCCTGCCGGCTGGTGCCGGGAGCCGGCGGCGGGCGCAGCTCGACCGCGACGCGGCGACCGCCGAGGTAGTCGGCCATGAGGCTGATGCCCGCCGCCACGTCGACGCGCGCGACGAAGTCGTCGAAGGGCGCCGCGATGGTGCGAGACACCTCGAAGACGGTGGCGCCGTCGACCAGGCACCAGCGCAGGCCCTCTGGCACGGGAGGGAGCGCCTCGACGAGCTCTTCGAACGGCGCGAGGTAGGCCGGCAGCCCGTCGTAGTCGGCGGCAGCCCAGCCTCTCGGGTCGAAGCCGAGCGGCACCTCGGGGCGAAGTGCTCGGCCCTTGTCCAGCGTCGCCGCCCACCCGCGCCCGGCGGTGCTCACCGCGCCCACGGCGTCGAGCAGGGCGCAGGCGGCCGCGAGCCCGACCGGCTCGTCGGCGGCGCGAAGGATCGGGCCAAGCACCGCACGAAGGCCGGCCAGTGCCCGGTCCCCGGACGGGCCGGACGGGCCGGACGGGTCGGGGTCCGCAGGCCAGGCCTCGGCCC
>CALMNV010000082.1 GCA_937873285.1 uncultured Intrasporangium sp.
CGCTGGCCGGTGAGCTCGGGCCCGGATCTCCGTCCGCGCCGGCCTGGGCGCTGCCGTTCGCCGTGACCACGCCGGCGGCGGCCGCCCGGCTGGCTGCGCAGCTGCTGAGGTCGGCCGTCGCGTCGGCCATGTCCGCAGCGGGCCCCGCACCGAACGGCGCGACGTTGGCGGAGACCGCGGCGTGGAGCGCGCGCGTTCAGGCCCTCGCCACCGCATGGGGCGTGCCGCTGAGCACCTTTCCCGGCTCCCCTCCACCCTCGGCGCCATGACGCTCGGGCTCGTCCCACCGGACTTCGCCGCGCGCGTCGGCGCCTACCCCTCCGACGGCTACCTTCCCGGCCGCGACTGGGTGGAGGCCCTCCCCGGCCTGCTGGCCGACCTGCTCGACGAGTGGGGGCTCGAGCCGGCCGGCGCGACGCTGACCGGGTCCTGCTCGGTCGCGCTGCCGGTGCGGCCGAGGGGCAGGGGTGGCGACGGACCCGATCGCGGGGGCGCAGTGGCCGCCGGCTGCAGCGCCGGGCCCGAGGCGGGCGTGGGCGACGCAGTCCTCAAGGTCACCTGGCCGCACCCAGAGGCTGCCGGTGAAGCGCTGGCCCTGCAGGCGTGGGACGGCAACGGCGCCGTCCGCCTGCTGCGGGCCGACCCTCGGCGGTTCGCGCTGCTCCTCGAGCGCCTCCACCCTCGTGACCTCACCACCGTCGACATCGACACCGCCTGCGAGGTGCTCGGTGACCTCCTCGCCACGCTCCGCCGCCCGGCGCACGCGCGCGTCCCCACGCTTGCGGCATACGCCGACCGCCAGGCCACCGAGCTGCGCGCCGCCGCCCCGGTCATCCCGCGGCGCTACCTCGACCAAGCGTCCCGGCTCGCGGGCGAGCTCGCGTCCGAGAGTGCCGGACCGCGGTGGCTGCTGCACACCGACCTGCACTACGGCAACGTCCTCGCCGCCGACCGATGCCCCTGGCTCGCCATCGACCCCAAGCCGATGGCAGGCGACGTCGCCTTCGAGGTCGCGCCCGCGCTGGCGAACCGCGCGGACGCGCTCGGCACCGGCTCCACCGTCCGCTGGGCGCTGCGGCGCCGGCTCGCGATGATCTGCGAGCGGGCCGGCATCGACGAGGACCGCGCGCGGGCCTGGACGATCGTGCGCGAGGCCGACACCGCCGTCGACCTCGCCGCTCACCCCTCCGGCCGCGGCCGGACCAGTCTCGCCGTGATGATCATCAAGGCGATGAACGACTGAGGGCCGTCGAGCGGGGCATCGAGCGGGACATCGAGCGGGACATCGAGCGGGGTAGCGTTCCTGCCTGTGACCGACACGGCAGCCACCCTCAACTGGACCACCGACCCGGTCGACCTCCCGGGTGTCGACCCGGCCGATCCGCCCACGGAGATGGTGCCCGGGCAGCTCTGGCACGGCGGCTGCCCGGTCGACTTCGGCTGGGTGCGGAACGCCGGGATCCGGGTGGTGCTCGACCTGGCCGATCCGGACGCCCACCCGCCCGCCGAGCAGATCGAGGGCCTGACCTACCTCAAGTGTCCGCTGGTCGACGCGGCGGACCTGCCGGACCCCGCGGTGACGCTGCGGCTGGCCAAGGTCGTCGCGGAGCTGGTTGGCGAGGGCCATCGGGCGCTCGTGCACTGCACCTTCGGCCGCAACCGCTCGGGCCTCGTCGTCACGCTCGTGGTCCGCCAGCTGCTCGGGCTCGACGGTGCCGACGCGCTGGCCTACGTGCAGGCCCGCCGGAGCCGCACGGTCAACAACGAGACGTTCGCACGCTGGCTGCGCACCCTGCCTGCCCCGTCCTGACGCGCAGCCCGCGACCGCCCCGGCCTCCTGTCGAGTGGCCAGTTCCGCGCACGCCGCCGCCCACGGTGGCGTGACCTCCCGCGCGGCTCACGCCGGACTCGGTCGACCCAGCGAGCCCGCTCTCGGGCGGCGTCAGAGGGGCGTCCGCCAGAGGCGCAGCTGCGCGGGCAGCCAGTCGAGGTCGCGGCCGTGATGGCGGCAGTCCCAGATCCGGAACGCCACGACGCCGAGGTCCGCGACCCGGTCGAGCACCGGCAGTCCAGGCCAGGACAGCACGTCGTGGCCGTATGCCGTGCAGAAGGCGGCATACGCGCGCCGGGAGATCTCGCCCGCCCGGAAGCGGCGCGAGGCGCTTGCCAGGTCGTACTCGCGAGGGGCAGCTGCGGCCCAGTCGAGGTCGATGAGACGCGGGCCACGCGCGGTGCGCAGCACGTTGGACGGGGAGAGGTCACCATGGATGGTGTCCACGCCGAGATCCGAGCGCACCTCCTGCAGCGCCGTGAGCAGCGCGTCGCGGGCCGCGAGCAACACGGATGCCGCCTCGTCGGGAAGGCCGGTCACCTGGGCGGCGAGGCGCGACAAGGGGCTCCACGGCGGCAACCCGGCCCCCGCCTGCTCGGCGTGGAAGTCGCGCAGCAGCGTCCCCAGGCGAGGCCAGGACACGGTGCCGACGGGCCGCAACCGGGCCGCGACGGTCACCACGCCGTGTGCGGTCACGACGGCGGGAGCAGCCGCCTGGTGGGCCGTGGCGGAGCCGGCCAGAGCCTGCCCCACCCGGTCCAGGTGCCGCGGGTCGGTGTCCGGTGGATACACCTTGACGACGTGCGGCCCGGCTGCGAGCACCACTGTGGTCAGCTCGCCGAGGAGCCGGACGCGGAGGGCCACCGTGACGGGCAGCAGCGGTCGGGCGAGCTCCAGCGCGAGGAGCGCGTCGGCGGCCCCCCAGCCGGGCGCAGGCAGGGGCAGCGCCCCCCCCACCCCGACCGCCGCCCCCACGCCGGGCGCGGGAGGGCAGGGTGCCGCGGGCGCGAGCAGGGTGGGAACCACGGACATGGGAGCTCCGCCGGGACTTGTACCACCACGCGACGTTTCGGGCTGCTGCCGTGACCGGGTCGGACGCGGAAAACTACCACGACGAGCCGGTGCACGACATGCCAACTGAAGGGAAACGGCAAAGGGCGCCTCCGGGCTCTTGGTCGAGCCGGGCGCCCGGCGGCAGGCCGCATCCGCCATCTCGGGGTGTACGCCTGACAGGAGGGTGAGGCTCCGGTGCGAAAAGCCGGCCACGACCCTCGTCGGGCAGGTGGAGGCAGCAGGTCCGGGGTCAGCAGGTGAAGGTGGCCGTCCAGGCCGGTCCCGTCCACGCGCTGACGCCCGGCACGATGCGGACCGTCCACCTGCCCCTGCCCGCAGAGGGGCTGCTCGGGACCGACAGGCTCACGGTCTGCGAGCCGGTCACCGTGGCCGAGTCGGTGGAGCCTCTGGGAGAGGTCAGGGTGAGGACATAGCGGGTGGCCCGCTGCACCTGCGCGAACGAGGTCACCGTGACCCTGCCGGCCCGGATGGACCTGGTCGGGCACCCGGCGCTCCCCTGGGCGGCGGACGGCCGCGGAAGGCTGAGCGTGCCGACGCTCACCGAAGCCGTCGCCGATGCGGTGAAGCTGGCCCACGCGGTCGGCGGGGCGTGCACCGCCGCCGCGCCGAGCAGCCCCACGAGCAGCCCGACGAGCAGCGGCCGAGGGCTCGACGGGGTGGCCTTGCGTCCACCGGCCCGGCCCCTGACGATGCTCACGCCCCTTCTGCTTCCTGCTGTGGCGCCCGGGGTCCTCGGCGGCCCCGCCAGGCTCCCTTTCGGATCAATCCCGGGCGCCAAACCCGGCCTATCTGTCACAATTGACTTATGGATGACCGCAGCCGGACCGCCGTGGTCATTGAGGACGATGCCGACATCCGGGACCTCGTGGGCCGGTCGCTCCAGCTGCAGGGATTCATCGTCCATGCCGCCCGCACCGGCTGGGAGGGGCTCGACCTCGTCCTCAGCACGGACCCCGACCTCGTCACCCTCGACCTCGGCCTGCCGGATCTCGACGGCGTCGAGGTATGCCGCCGGATCCGCCAGGTGAGCACGGCATACGTCGTCATGGTGAGCGCCCGCGGCGAGGAGATCGACCGGCTCGTCGGCCTCGAGACGGGGGCGGACGACTACCTGACCAAGCCCTTCAGCCCGCGGGAGCTGCAGGCGCGGGTCGCGGCGATGTTCCGCCGGCCTCGGCTGCCGGTCGTGGTCGCCGCCGCGCCTTCCGCCCACGCTGCCGTCCAGTCCGCCGACCAGCCCACCGTCCACCCCGGACTCCAGCAGCGCGGCCTCGAGCAGGTGGCCACCGCCGGTGGCGGGGCGTCGGGTGCGGTCGCGACCCTGGCTCCCCCCGCGGCGTCGCAGCCGGTCACGGTCGCAGGGGTGCAGCTCGCGCCCTCGGCACCGGCCAGCACCGTCGTGCGGCACG
>CALMNV010000083.1 GCA_937873285.1 uncultured Intrasporangium sp.
GAAGCAGCCGAACCGCGGCGCGCGCCGGGCGGTGCGCTCGAGCAGCTCCCCGACGAAGCGCACCGTCTCGCCGCGCGCAGCGACGAAGGCGCGCACGTCGAGCGTCGTGGCACCGGCGACCTCCCGGTAGAAGCGCCGGGTGCCCTCCGGCACGGGGAGGCCTCCCACCACGGCCGTTCCGACGCCCGGGTGCCAGCGCCGCAGCCGGCTCGGCGTCCACGGGTAGTAGGTGAAGAGGAAGTCCTCGACCGGGTGCGCCTCGCCGCTCGCGCGCCGGCGCACGTGCCCCGCCGTGGCCGCGTCCGCCCGCGCCTCGTGTGCGGCTGCCAGCGCGGCCGCCTCCGACGCCCCGACAACCCGCACCGCCACAGGCTACGTCAGGCCCGGCCACGGCAGCCGACGGGCGCGCCGCCGTCGGCACCCCCTACTCTCGGGGGAGCCGAGCCGAGGAGGACCCCCATGCCCGCCATCACCCCGTTCCTGTGGTTCGACAACCAGCTCGAGGAGGCGCTCGAGTTCTATGCCAAGGTCTTCGACGACGTCACCGTCACGGCGCGCTCCCACGGCACCGCGGACACGCCGGGCGGTATGCCGCCGGGCACCCTGCTGAGCGCGAGCTTCACCATCGCGGGTAGCGCCTTCATGGGCCTCAACGGCGGCCCGCGCGTCACGTTCAACGACGCCGTGTCGTTCTTCGTCAGCTGCAAGGACCAGGAGGAGGTCGACCGCTACTGGGAGGGGCTGCTCGACGGCGGCACGCCCACGGCCTGCGGCTGGATCACCGACCGCTTCGGGGTGACCTGGCAGATCGTCCCCGACGGGCTGCTCGAGCTCCTCTCGGGTCCCACCCCCGAAGCCGCCGGGCGAGCCACCCGCGCCATGCTGACGATGCAGAGGCTCGACCTCGAGACGATCCGGCGGGCCAACGCGGGGGAGTGACGGCTCGGTGGCTGGGGCGGCGGCCGCAGCCCGGGGTGGTTAGGCTCGGCCCCGTGCGCATCGCGAGGTACACGACCGGGGAGGACCCGGCATACGGCATCGTCCAGGGCGACCCCGGCACGGAGGTCATCACGCCGCTCGCCGGCGACCCGCTCTACGTGGGCCTGCAGCCCTCCGGCGCCGGGCCGGTCATGCTCGAGGACGTGCGCCTGCTCGCGCCGGTCATCCCGCGCTCCAAGGTCGTGGCCATCGGCAAGAACTACGCCGACCACGCCAAGGAGATGGGTGGGGAGGCACCCGCCGAGCCGCTGATGTTCTTCAAGCCCAACACCTCGGTCGTCGGCCCCTACGACCCGGTGGTGCTCCCGGCCGGCAGCCGCGAGATCTCCTACGAGGGGGAGCTCGCAGTCGTCATCAAGACGATCACCAAGGGCGTCAAGGCGCAGGATGCCGCCGCATGCATCTACGGCTACACCGTCGCCAACGACGTGACCGCCCGCGACTGGCAGCGCACCGACGGCCAGTGGGCGCGGGCCAAGGGCTTCGACACCTTCTGCCCGCTCGGCCCGTGGATCGAGACCGAGCTCGACCCTGCGGACCTCTCGATCCTCACGACGCTCGACGGCGAGGTGAAGCAGGACGGCACGACGGCCGACATGATCCACGGCATCGGCGCGATCATCGAGCACGCCTCCGCCGCGTTCACGCTGCTGCCCGGCGACGTGATCCTCACCGGCACGCCGGCCGGCGTCGGCCTCGTCGAGCCCGGCCAGCAGGTGACCGTCGAGATCGAGGGGATCGGCTCGCTCACCAACACGTTCGTGCGCCGGTGACCTGACCGCCGCGGCCGCAGGGGGCCGCGGCCGCCACCTCGATCGGTGGCAGCACGCGGGAGCACTAGGGTGGTCGGCACTATGAGCGATGCCTCCCTCCCGCCCGACTCTCGGAGCCCAGAGCCAGCGGGTATGCCGCCGGGCTCGGACCACGTGCAGGTGCAGTCCGGAGGTCCCCGGGTGTCGACGTCCGACGGCAGCGGGCCGGTCCGGCTGCGGGTGGCGCCCTCGCCGACGGGCGACCCGCACGTCGGCACGGCATACATGTCGCTGTTCAACCTCGCCTACGTGCGGCAGCAGGGCGGCCAGTTCGTGCTGCGCGTCGAGGACACCGACCGGGCGCGGTTCCGCGAGGACAGCGAGCAGCAGGT
>CALMNV010000084.1 GCA_937873285.1 uncultured Intrasporangium sp.
CGACAAGCCGCTCCATCCGCGGGGGATCGTCTCCGCGGGCGCGTTGACGCTCACCCCGGCCGAGGCGCGCGCTGGCGTCCCCCTTCTTGACACCTCCGGCGTGCACCCCGCCCTCGTGCGGGTCTCGTATGCCGTGGGCACCGGCCCGGAGGGCGCCGACGTCGAGGGGCTCGCCCTGCGGCTGCCCTCCGGCGGGCCGGACGGGCGGCCGGTCGACGTGCTGTTCGCCAGCACCGGCTCGGGCCGGCTCTCTCGCTTCGTGCTCGCGGTCCGGCGGCCGGGGGTGCACGCCACCTTGACCACGCTGCTGCCCGTGCAGGCGCAGGCAGGACCGCCCCTCCTGCTGCGCCTCGCGCCGCGCCCGGGCGCCGCCGCCCGGACGGCACCGCAGTCCTGGCCCACGGCATACGTCCTGTCATGGGCCCACGGGCGCGGCCCGTGGCGGGTCTGTGGGGAGCTCACCGTGTCGTGGCAGGACGACGCAGCCGACGCGCCGCATCGGTTCGACCCCGTGGCCAACGTGCTCCCGGGGGCCCGGCAGTATCCGCTGGTCGCGTGGCTCCGGGAGCCGGCCTACGCGCTGTCCCGGCTCGCATGGCCGAGGGCCGGCCGGCTGCCGCGACGCTAGGGGGAGTCGCGGGTCGGCGCCGCTGCCTCGCGCTGCGGGCCAGGCTGGCGCGGCCTCCGCGCGACCCAGCGCCCGGTGGTTCAATACCTGCGGCACGCCCAAGGAGGTCCGGATGGCTTCGAGCCAGCACCGGCTCGAAGCCCATCGTCGAGCTGTCGCGCAGGTGATGGAGGCGTATGCCGCCCTGCCGCCGCAGGAGCCGGTCCGGCTCGCGAAGCCGACCTCCAACCTCTTCCGACCTCGGGCGGCGCGCTCCACGCCGGGCCTCGACGTGTCCGGGCTCGACCACGTGGTCAGCCTGGACCGGGAGCGCGGCACCGCCCGGGTGCAGGGCATGGCGACCTACGAGCGGGTGGTGGACGAGCTGCTGCCGCACGGGTTCGTGCCGCTCGTCGTGCCCCAGCTGAAGACGATCACCCTCGGTGGTGCGGTCACCGGGCTCGGCATCGAGGCGAGCTCGTTTCGCAACGGGCTGCCGCACGAGTCGGTGCTCGAGCTCGAGATCCTCACCGGCGCAGGCCAGGTGGTCACCGCGAGACCGGGGGGCGAGCACGCGGACCTCTTCCGGGTCTTTCCCAACTCCTACGGCTCGTTGGGCTACGCCCTGAGCCTCACCATCGAGCTGGAGCGAGCCCACCGCTATGTCGCCCTGCGGCACGTGCGTTTCCATGACCTCGCGGAGCTCGAGGCAGCGGTCGACGCCATCTGCTGCGCTCGTCGGTGGGAGGACGAGCCGGTCGACTTCCTCGACGGGGTCGTCTTCGGACGGCGCGAGGCCTATCTGTGCCTCGGCCGATGGACGGACTCGCTCGAGGGCCAGTCGCGCGCCAGCGACTACACCGGCAACCGCATCTTCTACCGCTCCATCCAGCAGCGCCGCCGAGACGTCCTCACGGCCCGGGACTACCTCTGGCGCTGGGACACCGACTGGTTCTGGTGCTCTCGCGCCTTCGGGGCGCAGCGGCCGCTCGTGCGCCGCCTGTGGCCGAAGCGGCTGCTGCGCAGCGACACGTACTGGAGGATCGTCGCCTTCGAGCACCGGCACGGCGTGCTGGCCGCGCTCGACCGGCGGCGCGGCAGGCCGGAGCGGGAGCGGGTGGTGCAGGACGTGGAGATCCCGCTCGACCGGACTGCGCAGTTCCTCGACTGGTTCCTCGCCGAGGTGCCCATCGGACCCCTCTGGCTCTGCCCGGTGCAGCTGCGGGCGACCGCGCCCGGGCCCGACGGCAGCCTCCCCTGGCCCCTCTACCCCATGCGTCCCGCGGAGCGCTACGTCAACGTCGGCTTCTGGTCCAGTGTGCCCGTCGACCCGGGCCGGCAGCCCGGCGACGTCAACCGCGACATCGAGGCGCAGGTCGAGCGCCTGGGAGGCCACAAGTCGCTCTACTCCGACGCCTTTTACGACCCGCAGACCTTCGACGCGCTCTACGGCGGCGCGGCATACCGGCCCGTCAAGGCGGCCTACGACCCGGCCGGGCGGCTTGCGACTCTCTACGAGAAGGCGGTGCAGGCACGATGAGGATGACGGTGGGTGAGGCGTTCAACCGGGTCTTCGGACCCGACGCGCCCATACGGGTGGAGGCCTACGACGGCTCGGTCGGCGGTCGTCCCGACGGGCGGGTGATGCGGCTGACGCGCCGCGGTCTCAACTACCTCATCACCGCGCCGGGCTCCCTCGGCATGGCGCGCGCCTACCTCATGGGCGACCTCGAGATCGAGGGGATGAACGAGGCCGACCCCTACGAGGTCCTGCGGCTGTTCGAGGACGACCTGACGCCCCGGCGACTCGGCCTGCGGGACGTGCCCGAGCTGGCCGCCCTCCTTTCCGAGGTGGGGGTGCGGGTCCCCGAGCTGCCGCGGGAGGAGGCGCCCGGGCGGGCCCGTCGGCTGGCGTCCGGGCTGCGGCACGGCCGGCGCCGCGACCGTGGCCGTCGGCCGGGAAGATCCTGCCTCCGGGACAACCGAGACCGCCGCGATGAAGCGATACCCCTTGCCCGGCACCGTCTCGATGAACGTCGGCGAGTCCGGTGCGTCGCGCAGGGCCTGGCGAAGCTTGCGGATCGCCGTGTTGACGCCGTTCTCGACATCAACGAAGACATCCTTCGCCCACAGCGCGCCCACGATGTCGCTCCTCGAGACGAGCTGACCCCGTCGCCCCACGAGCAGGATCAGAAGGTCCATCGGCTGGCGCTCGAGCCGGACCCGCCGTCCGTTGCGGCGCAGCTCGTACGCCGCGACGTCGAGCACGAAGTCGCCGAAACGAAACGTCCCGCGATCACCAGGGAAGACCATCTGTCGGGCCTCTACGATGCCACAACTCCTGCAGTTGCCGCCGGTTGCAGAAACAGATCATCGACAGATCCAGTCCAGCCCCCCTCCATGGTCAGGCCAGGGGAGACCCGGCAGGATTGCGGTGACTTACGGCAATCGGGCCGCAAAAAAGGAGAGTGTGCCATGGCTTGGAGGGTTTCGGGAGGGCGTCACCTGGGGCGCATCGCGGTAATGCTGGGTCTGACTGCGGTAGTGGTTCTGGCGGAGGGCATTGCCCCGCGCGCGCATCAGAGCGGCGCCGAGGCGCTGACCGTCAAGGGTGTCTGGTACGTGCAGGTCACTATCCGGGACTGC
>CALMNV010000085.1 GCA_937873285.1 uncultured Intrasporangium sp.
TGGCGTGTCTCCGAGCTGCGCGACCAGGGAGCGCACCGCCTCGGTGACATAGGGCAACTGCTCGGGCGACAGCGGCTGCAGCTGCTCGAGGTCGGCGGCGCCGCGGATCGGGCGTGCGACCACCGGGCCGACACCGCCGACGATGTCGAGGTCGACGCCGACGGCGCGAAGCGGCACCACGATGTCGCTGAAGAGGATCGCCGCGTCGACGCCGTGCCGGCGCACCGGCTGCAGCGTGATCTCGGTGACGAGGTCTGGGCGCATGCAGGCCTCGAGCATGGCCACGCCGTCGCGGACGGCGCGGTATTCCGGCAAGGACCGGCCCGCCTGGCGCATGAACCACACCGGCGTGCGGTCGACGGGCTCGCGACGCGCGGCGCGGACGAGGTCGCTTTGACGGGTCGCGGGAGGCGCGGTGGTCGGCACCGGTCAATCCTGCCACGGCGCCCACCGGCCCCCGGCACCGCGCGTGTCGGCGCGCCCTCCGGACAGAACCGAGGTTCCCGGCATACTCTCGCAGGGTGCAGACGAGAACGCTCCCCGGCTCCCGGGGCACCTTCGCGCGCGTGCTGGCGGCGCTCCGCGACGTCCGTCTGCGGCCAGAGGTGCGCCTGACCGAGGTGCCGGCGCCGACCCGGATCGCCCCGTATGCCGCCGCGCTCACTGCCGACGTCGTCGACCCTTCCGACGCCGAGACCGACCTCGCCACGGGGCGCTTCGTCGTGCTGCACGACCCGGCCGTCCCGGACGCGTGGGGCGGCCCGTGGCGGATCGTCACCTTCGCCCGCGTGGAGCTCGAGCCGGAGCTGGCGAGCGACCCGATGCTCGGCGCCGTGGGCTGGTCCTGGCTCGTCGACGCCCTCGCCGACCATCGGCTCGGCTGGGCGGCCGAGGCCGGGACGGTGACTCGAGTGGTGAGCGAGGGTTTCGCCGGCTTGGCCGACAGGGAGGCGAGCGTCGAGATGGAGCTTCGGGCCTCGTGGACGCCGACGACCGGCGAGGTCGCGGAGCACCTGCAGGCGTGGGCAGACCTGCTGTGCACGGTCGCCGGCATACCGCCGCTGCCCGACGGGGTCGTGCCCCTGCCGGGGCAGCGGCGGTGAGGGACGCCCCGCCTGCGGCCGAGCCGGAGGCGTTGGGGCCAGGCACCCACGCGGCCGTGGTGCCGCTCGCAGCGCCGCGGGACGGCGTGCCGGATGTCGTCGTCGACGCGCGAGGCGTCGCAGACGCGGCCGAAGCCATCGCAGCGGGGAGCGGTCCGGTGGCCATCGACGCCGAGCGCGCCTCCGGTCACCGCTACGGCCAGCGGGCCTATCTCGTCCAGCTGCGCCGGGCGGGCTCGGGCACCTGGTTGGTCGACCCCGTCGCATGTCCTGACCTGACGCCGATCGACGTCGCCATCGGGGCTGCCGAGTGGGTGGTCCACGCCGCCACGCAGGATCTCCCGTGCCTGGCCGAGGTGGGGCTGCGGCCGCGCGCGCTCTTCGACACCGAGCTCGGCGGGAGGCTCGCGGGGCTGCCCCGGGTCGGGCTCGGCGCGATGGTCGAGCACTATCTCGGCCTACAGCTCGCCAAGGAGCACTCCGCGGTCGACTGGTCGACCCGCCCCCTGCCGGCCCCGTGGCTGCTGTATGCCGCCCTCGACGTCGAGGTGCTCCTCGAGCTGCGCGACGAGGTGGCCGGGGACCTCGCCAGGCAGGGCAAGGCGGGCTGGGCCGCGGAGGAGTTTGCCAGCCTGCTGTCCTTCACCGGCCCAGGGCCCCGGGTCGACCCGTGGCGGCGCACCTCGGGCATGCATCGGCTCCGTAGCCGGCGGGCGTTAGCGATCGTCCGGGAGCTGTGGCAGCTGCGCGACGGCATCGGTGCGGCTCGTGACGTGGCCCCTGGCCGGGTGTTGCCCGACGCCGCGATCATCGAGCTGGCGGCGGCACATCACCGGGCTGCCGCGCCGCCGCGAAGGGTGGCGTCGCAGGACCCGCGGCTGGCGCGCGGCATACGGCGCAACGCCGACGCCATCGTCGAGGCGATCGCGCGCGCCCTGGCGCTTCCCGAGTCCGAGCTGCCGCCGAGCAGCCTACCGACGGTCGGGCCGCCACCGCCGAGAGCCTGGGCCGACCGCGATCCCGTGGCGGCCGGGCGTCTCGCCCGCGCGCGCGAGCTGGTGACTGCGGTGTCCTCGGAGCTGGCCGTCCCGGTGGAGAACCTCCTCGCCCCGGAGGCGATGCGTCGATTTCTTTGGGAGGCGCCGGCCGCGCCGTCCACCGAGGAGGTGGCGCAGGCCCTGCAGGCCATGGGTGCCCGCCGCTGGCAGGTGACGCTCACGGCACCGCTGATCGCGCTCGCCTGCCGCGAACACCCCAACGCACCGACGCCCTGACCGGCCCTACCCGCCGCTAGGCTCCCCCTGCGCCCAGCGGGACCGTCGCGGACTGCGCGCCGCCTCCCCTCGTCGAGTGGCCACTTCCGCACGCGACTTCCTCGTCGAGTGGCCACTTCCGCACGCGACTCCCTCGTCGAGTGGCCACTTCCGCACGCGACTCCCTCGTCGAGTGGCCACTTCCGCACGCGACTTCCTCGTCGAGTGGCCACTTCCGCACCGAACGTCGTCGAGTGGCCACTTCCGCACCGAACGTCGGGCTATCTGTGGGCACACCGACCTTCGCGTCACTGCACGGCAGCGCGACGCTCGTGCTAACCACGCCGGCACCACGACACGAATGATCGGTCGGGTGCACGCTGCGATGGCGTCCAGGCCGAATCGAACTGACCACTCGACGAGGGAGCCCTGTGCGGAACTGACCACTCGACGAGGGAGCCCTGTGCGGAACTGACCACTCGACGAGGCAGCCCTGTGCGGAACTGACCACTCGACGAGGGAGCCCTGTGCGGAACTGGCCACTCGACGAGGGGAGGGGGCCGGTGCAGCCGTGGGGCGGGTGACGTCAGTCAGCGTCGATGCGCACGTCAGCGGGCAGGCCCTGCACGTGCACCTCGCCATCGCGATCGACCCGCACCGTGAACGGATCCGCGCCGAAGCGCAGCCCCTCCACTCGCAGCGCTCCGAACGGCGCCGGTCGTGGCGGCGCCACCCGAAGCCGCCGGCGCGGCACGTCCGCCTGCAGTCCCAGCCCCACCGTCACGAGCACGCCCACCGACGCCGCGGCCCAGGCCTGCGGGCGGCACGACGCGGGGTAGGGCGCGGGCCGTCCCATCACCGGCAGACCCGAGTAGAGCTCGGGCCATCGGTAGTCGAAGGCCTCTCCGGACGCGACCAGGGTGCGAGCCACCCGGGCGGCGTCCTCGGAGCGCCCTTCTCGGGTCAGGCCGAGCGCCGCGATCGCCGTGTCGTGCGTCCAGATGGAGCCGGTGTGATAGCCGATGGGGTTGAATCCCCCGTTGCCGGTGCCGAAGGTGCGCACCCCGAAGTCGTCGAGCAGCTCGGGACCCGTGATCGTCGCCGCGACGCGACGGACCTCATCCGGCTCGAGGACTCCCGTGCCGAGGACGTGCCCCATGTTGGAGCCGAGCCCGTCGACCGGCCGGCCAGCGGAGTCGAGTGCCAGCGCGAGGTAGCGCCCGGCGTCCGAGCCCACCCAGAAGCGGCGGGTGACGCGCTCTCGCAGCGCCGCCGCCACGCCGGCCGGGTCTGCGTCGGTCTCGACGTGGAGGGCGTCGAGGAGGTCGGCCGCCCCGGCGAGGGCCTCGACGGCATACGCCTGGGCCTCGACCAGAGCGATCGGCGCCTCCGCGATGCGTCCGTCGCGCCACCGGATCGAGTCCCCGGAGTCCTTCCAGCCCTGGTTCGCCAGGCCGGTGCCCGTCGTGTCGAGGTATTTCAGCAGGCCGTCCTCGTCGGGCATGCCGTCGCCGCTGAGCCACCCCAACGCGGCGTGCAGGGTGGGCAGCAGCGCGCGGACCTCGCCCTCCGGCATACCCCACCACCAGGCGTCGACGAGCAGGCAGACCCACAGCGCCGTGGCGTCGACGGTGCCGTAGTAGACGGGCGGCAGGGCCAGGCCGCTCTCCGGGTCGACGTATGCCGTGCGGCGCAGCTCGTGCGGAATCTTGCCCGGATGCTCGGCGCGGTCGAGCGCGTGCACGGTGCCCTGTCGCCGGGCGAGGGCGCGCAGCGTGCCTCCGGCGAGCTGCGTGCCGAAGGGCAGCATCATCCGCGCCGCCCACAGCGAGTCCCGGCCGAAGAGGGTGAGATACCACGGCGTGCCGGCTGCCGCGAAGACGTCGTCGGGGCTGGACGGGTCGCGCAGCAGGAGGTGGCGCAGGTCCTCGACGCTGCGCCGGACCAGCGGACCCAGGCGGGGGTCGTCCGCCTCCACGACGACGTCCGACCACGACAGCACCTCGGACCCCGCATCGGCGTCGAGGGCGGACGCGGTGCTCCGCGCAGCGGTGGCGATCAGTGCGACCTCGCAGTGGGATCCCGGCTCCACCCGCACGTCGAACTCCACCAGGACGCTCTCGCCGGAGGACCGCAGGCGGGTCGGCTGGGGCTCGAACGAGACGGTGAGGCGGTGTCGCGGCAGGGAGAACGCGATCCGGGCGGGAGCCGTCGCCTCGTCCACGCCCACCCTTTCGGTGTCCATCCGGACCGCTCGGTCCCCGCCGAGGTGGCCGGCCTTGACCCGCTCGATCGGGGCACCGTCTGCGGCCAGCTCCACCGAGACGGTGGTGACGACCGGCTCGTCCGCGCGGGAGACGACGCGGAGGCGCTCGGTCATGGCGGCACCGCGCAGCGTGCGGGTACGGTGCACCTCCACCGTCGGGTCCGGTCCCGGGTTGCCGAGGTTGCGGGCCGCTGAGAAGAACTCCGATCGGTGCCCGGCCGACCTCGCCGCGATGCGGGTCGGGGCCTCCCCGCCGACGCGCCACCGCACGGTGCGCAGCTGCCGCTCGTCGTCGACGTAGAAGCCCTGCGCCGTCCCGGGGAGGATGTCGCCGTCGCCGCCCGAGAGAGTCGTGGCGTTGCCGTCGACACAGGTGGCGGTGTCGTGCAGCCACGGCTGACGCGGCGCGCGCGTCCCCTGTTCCTCGGTCATGCGTTCCTCCAGGTGGGGTGGGCGGGCGGACCGGCCGGCCCACACCTCGGCAGTCTCGCGGCAGGCTCTCACCAGGCTGTGGGCGGACCCTGTGGCGCATCCCGGCAGGCTGAATCGTTATCCAGTCGCGCCGCCCCGCCGCCTTGACGACGAGGCTTCCATGCCGCATCCTCGCAGAGTTGGAACGATCCAACCAGCCCGCGGGTCCGGTTGGTCGCAACTCTCGCAACGAGGCGGGTCATGAGCGCAACGAAGGCCGCAAGGGAGCGGGCGACGATCGTCGACGTCGCCCGAGCCGCCGGCGTGTCCCGCCAGACGGTGAGCAACGTGCTCAACCGGCCGGAGCTCGTGGCGGCGCCCACCCGCGACCGGGTGAGGCAGGAGATCGTCCGTCTCGGCTTCGCGCCCAACGTCGCGGCCCAGCAGCTGCGCAGGCGCCGGGCGAGCGCCTACGGCTTCGAGGTCAACCCCTCCCTCGTGGGCAAGATGGGTCACATCCTCGACGGGTTCCTCGTCGAGCTGACCACGACGGCGCCTGGCCACCAGAGCCACCTCGTCACCTTCACGGCCGACCGCGACGACGTCCTCGCCGGCTACCGCCAACTGCTCGGCACCGGGCTCGTCGACGGCTTCATCGTCGGCGACACGCGCTACGGCGATCCACGCCCGGCCTGGCTCGTGGAGTCGGGAGTGCCGTTCGTGGCTTTCGGTCGCATCTGGGACCTACCCGCGCTGGACCAGTGGGTCGACGTCGACGGCCGGGCCGGGATGCGGACGGCTGTCGAGCACCTGCTCGCCGAGGGCTACGGCTCTGTGGCCTTCCTCGGCTGGCCGGTGGGGTCCCCCGCAGGGGACGACCGGCGACAAGGGTGGCTGGACGGCCTCGCCGGCTCCACCGCCGACACGCCTTCGCTCGTCGAGGAGTCGGTCCAGGACCTCAACCGGGCGACCTGCGCGGCGGCGCGGCTGCTGGAGAGGATGGGCGGCGCGGGAGCCATCCTCTGCGCGTCCGACCTACTGGCCCTCGGCGCGATGCGCGCCGTGCGCGCGGCCGGCCTGGAGCCGGGGTCCGATATCGGCGTGGTCGGCATGGACGACAGCGACGTCGCCGAAGCGCTCGAACTGACCAGCCTGCGGCAGCCGCTGCGAGAAGCCGCTGTCGCCGCTTGGCGCATCCTGCACGGCGACCCCAAGGGCAGAGCTCCGGCCCTGCTCGCGCCGACACTCATCATCCGCAACAGCAGCACCCGATCACAGGAGAAGAAACCATGAGGCACACCCGCACAGCGATCGTTGTCGCCGGCACGGCCGCTCTGGCCCTGGCCGCCTGCGGTGGTGGGGGGTTCGACAAGGGCTCCGGCGCCGCTCCGCAGCAGAGCGCCGGACCGGCCGCCCTGAACATCCTCATCGGGAGCTCCGGAGCGGCCGAGACCGCCGCGGTGCAAGCCGCCGCCGATGCCTGGGCGAAGAAGAGCGGAAACACGGCGAAGGTCGTTGTTGCGGCGGACCTGCCGCAGCAGCTGGGTCAGGGCTTCGCCGGAGGCGCTCCCCCGGACGTGTTCTACGCCGACGCCGCCCGCATCGGTGACTTCGCCAAGGCTGGCAACCTCTACGCCT
>CALMNV010000086.1 GCA_937873285.1 uncultured Intrasporangium sp.
CCCGGAAGGAAGTGAGTAAGAAATCCCCCGACGGTCTGACGCGCGGTGTATGGTCGCCGCACGATGCCCTCTGTTCCGCCCCCCAAGCGTCACCCGTACAACCAGTGGTCGCCCGACGCTCGGGCCCTCGACCTCGTGGGGGACAAGTGGACGCTCCTGATCATCCGAGACCTGGCCGCGGGTCCGCGCCGGTTCGTCGAGCTGCAGCGCGTCCTCCCCGGCATCTCCACCGAGCAGCTGCGCTCCCGGCTGAACCGCATGGTCGCCGACGGACTGCTCACCCGCCAGCGCTACCGCGAGGTTCCGCCGCGCGTCGACTACGAGCTGACCGAGCGTGCGCGCGAGGTGCTGCCGGTCGTCGGCGCGCTCGCCACGTGGGGCTACGCGTGGACCTGGGGTCCGCCGCGTCCTGGCGAGGCGATCGACATCGGCGCGATCCTGCGTTCCACGTCGGGCATCGCGCTCGACGGCAAGGCGCCGGACGGCACCGTCGAGCTGACGGTCGCGACGCGCGGCCGCCCCGAGCGCCACTACGCGATGCACATCGATCGCGGCCGCATGACGATCTCCGAGCAGCCCGCCCCCGCCGCCCATGCGCGCGTGAGCGGGGACGAGCACGCCTGGGTCGAGGCCTTCTCGCCGGGCGGCTCGCGCGGCGGCCTGACGTTCGAGGGTGACGAGCGCCTCGCCGGCGCCGTGCTCGACGCCTGCAGTTCGACCGCCGCCGAGGCGGCGGCCGGTCCTGACGCCGTCGCCGTCTAGACCCTCCTCGCGCCGCAGCGCTACTTCGCGTAGTCGGCCTTCTTGATCTGCGGGACCAGCGAGGCGCAGGCCAGCGTCAGCCCGCCTCCCTGGCTCATGCCGGTCGCGCCGACGCGGTTTGGGTCGACTTCCGGCATCTCCATCACCACGCGGGCGAGCTGGACGGTATCCAGGTAGATCTGCCGGAAAAGCAGCTTTTCGGGAGCGTCGTCGAGGCCGCGAATGATGTGGCCGCGAAGGGTGTTCCCGCGGACGCCGCCGGGATCTTCGGAGAGGCCGCCCTGGCCGCGGCAGGCGCTGCTGCTGCGGGGGTGGCCGGCGCCATCGGAGGCAAGGTCGGCTCGTTCGCGCGGGCCGCCGCCGACCGGGCCACGGCCCGAGCCGCGGAGCGCCGGGCGGCGCATGACCGCTTCGACGGGGAGGACATGGCCCTCACCGACGCCCTCGACGAGTCCGCGGTGGAGGAGCTGGAGCCGGCAGCCCCGATGCTCCCCTCGTCCGCTCCGCAGGGGCCCTCGCGGGTCCAGTCCGGCGTCGCCCTCGCCATCGTCGGGGCCCTCGTGCTGGTAGCCCTCTTCATCGGTGTGCAGAACATCCTTCGGATCGGCAAGCCCGACGCGTCGAGCGCCGCACGGCCGACGGCTCGGGTCAGCTCGGCGGCTCCGACGACGCCGGCCGCGACGGCCCCGGCCCCCGCCAAGCCGCCGGCGCCCAGCACCGCGCCGCCCGCCCCGATCACGATCGTGTCCGCCACCGGCTTCGACCCGCAGGACAACAACACGGAGGCCGACGGCATCGCCCGGCTGGCGATCGACGGCAGGCCCGACACCATGTGGCGCTCCCGGTGGTACGGCACAGACAACTACAACGGGCAGAAGGCCGGCGTGGGGCTGCTGCTCGACCTCGGCGCCCCCGCCACCATCCGCGAGGTCGTGCTCACCCTGCCGGCCGCCCAGGACGTCACCGTGTATGCCGCCGACGCCCCGAGCCTCGACGCAGCCCAGCGGATAGGCGCCACCTCGGGCAAGGCGGGGGTGGTCACCCTCGCCGCCCCGACCGGGCTGCGGCCCGCGACCAAGGTCATCGTGTGGGTCACCAAGCCGGCCCCGGCCGAGGCCCCCAGGCGCTTCCGGGCGCAGATCGCGGAGGTCGCGGTCCGCTGACCCGGCGGCGGCCCGGGGCCGGGAACAACGACCCCCTACGATCGGTTGAGGCGATCAGCCCCGTCCATCCGATCCCCGCGACGACCTGGAGAGCCCCCATGTCCGACGATGTCCGCCACGTCATCATCATCGGGTCCGGTCCTGCCGGCTATACCGCGGCGCTGTATGCCGCCCGGGCCAACCTGCGCCCGCTCGTCTTCGAGGGCGCGGTGACGGCGGGCGGTGCGCTGATGAACACCACCGAGGTGGAGAACTTCCCCGGCTTCCCGGACGGGATCATGGGGCCGGACCTGATGGACAAGCTGCGTGCCCAGGCCGAGCGGTTCGGCGCCGAGCTGGTCACCGACGACGTGACGGCTGTGGACCTGGACGGCGAGGTCAAGTCGGTGACCGACGGCTCGGGAGCGACGCACCGGGCCTCCACCGTCATCCTCGCGATGGGCTCGGCCTACCGTGAGCTGGGTCTGCCCGACGAGAAGCGGCTCTCGGGCCGCGGCGTGTCGTGGTGCGCCACCTGCGACGGGTTCTTCTTCCGTGACCAGGACATCGCCGTGGTCGGTGGCGGCGACTCGGCGGTCGAGGAGGCCACCTTCCTCACCAAGTTCGCCCGCTCCGTGACGATCGTGCACCGCCGCGACAGCCTGCGGGCGAGCAAGATCATGGCCGAACGGGCGCTGACCAACGAGAAGATCTCGTTCGCCTGGAACTCCACCGTCACCGGCATCTCCGGCGCGGACCGGGTGACGGCGATCACGGTGACCGACACCGTCACGGGCGTCTCCCGAGAGCTGCCCGTGACAGGGCTGTTCGTCGCGATCGGGCACGACCCGCGCAGCGAGCTGCTCAGGCGTCCCGGCGGGGACCGGGTGGCCCTGGACGACGAGGGCTACGTGCGCGTCGAGGGGCGCTCCACCCGCACCACGGTGCCCGGCGTCTTCGCCTGCGGGGATGTGGTGGACCACACCTACCGCCAGGCCATCACCGCCGCGGGCTCCGGCTGCGCCGCCGCCCTGGACGCGGAGCGCTACCTCGCCGCCCTCGAGCAGGTGTCGGCCAGCCGGAGCGAGCTCGCCGCCGCCGTCGCCGCCGAGACCGCCCCGGCCTGACCGACGGCTCCACGGCCCTCGGTCCGACCTGCCACCGCCAGCCACGGCACCCCTTCCAAGAGAGGCTCTCGTCCATGGGACAGATCACCGCAACCACCGACGCCGGCTTCGCCGACGACGTCCTGCTCAGCGACACCCCCGTCCTCGTCGACTTCTGGGCGGAGTGGTGCGGCCCGTGCCGGAAGGTCGCCCCCATCCTCGAGGAGATCAACGCCCAGCATGGCGACAAGCTCAAGATCGTCAAGCTGGACACCGACGCCAACCCCGCCACCCCGGCGCAGTACGGCATCGTGTCGATTCCCACGCTCAACGTCTACGTCAAGGGCCAGGTCGTCAAGAGCATCGTCGGGGCCCACCCCAAGCCCAGGCTGCTCCGCGAGCTCGAGGAGTTCCTCGCCTGAGCCAAGGCGTGAGGATCGACCGAGCGCCAGCGAGGGAGGACCGGAGCGCCGGTTCGGCTCAGGCGAGAACCAGCTCGCCTGAGCCAAGGCGTGAGGATCGACCGAGCGCCAGCGAGGGAGGACCGGAGCGCCGGTTCGGCTCAGGCGAGGGGACCTTCTCGCCCGCGGCGCCTCCATCCGCTCTGGTGGCGCGTTTGGCGAAGCCGACAGGCCCGGTCTTGGCGCGGTGGCGTACTACGCTGATGACCCCCGCCTCTGCCGGAGGACACCGCCGGCAGCCCGAAGGAGCTCGCCCATGACGCCATCGCAGCCCGCCGTGCTGCGTCGCGGCGACCGCGGACCCGCGGTTGCCGATGTCCGGGACCGTCTCGTCCTGAGCCTGGACCTGCCGGCCGACGCGGTGCAGGCGGCGTCAGGCCGGTCGGACGCGGCCTTCGACGACCGCGTGGAGATGGCGGTCAAGTGCTTCCAGCAGCGGCGCGGGCTGCTCGTCGACGGCGTCGTCGGGCCGGTGACGTATGCCGTGCTCGACGGCTCCCGCTGGTCGCTCGGTGACCGCGTGCTGCGCTATGTCCCGCAGTCCTTCCTCGAGGGCGACGACGTCGGCCAGCTGCAGGACCGACTGGTCCAGCTGGGCTTCCGGCCGGGCAAGGTGGACGGCATACTCGGCCCGGAGACGCTGGCCGCGGTGCACGCCTTCCAGGCCGCTGTCGGCCTGGTCCCCGACGGGACGGTGGGTCCTGAGACGATCCGCGCCTTCTCCCGCCTGGGCCGCAGCGTCACCGGCGGGTCGGCCAACGCGCTGCGTGAGCGCGAGCAGCTGCGGCGCAGCGGGCACAGCCTGGCCGGGCGGGTCATCGTGCTCGACCCCGGTCACGGTGGCGCGGACCCCGGGGCGGTCGAAGGGTCGCTCACCGAGGCCGACCTCGCGATGGACCTCGCCTCCCGCGTCGACACTCGGCTGCGCGCCCACGGCGTGCGCGTCGTCACCACGCGGACCCGACACACCGACGCCGGCACCGACGAGGACCGGGCGGCGTTCGCCAACTCCTGTGGCGCCGACCTGGTGCTCAGCCTGCACTGTGACTCGCAGCGGAACGGCCCGGCGCACGGCGTGGCCACCTTCTTCTACGGCGCGGCCGACCACGGTGGCTGGTCGGCCACCGGCGAGCGGCTCGCCGACCTGCTGCTGCGCGAGGTGGTGGCACGCACCGGCCTGACCGACTGCCGGGTCCATCCGCGCACCTGGCCTCTGCTGCGCCGCACCCGGATGCCCGCCGTCCGCCTCGACTTCGGCTATCTCACGCATCCGCTCGACGCCGCCCTGCTCGCCGACCCCCACACGCTCGACCGGATCGCCGAAGGCGTGGTCGTCGCGGTGCAGCGGCTCTACCTCGGCGACGCGGACACCACGAGGACTGGGATGCTGCGGGTGGACGACCTGCGGCGCCACCTCGCCGAGGTGCGAGCCGCCGCGGGCTCCTAGCGTCCTGCTCCTCGTCGAGCTGCTCACGGCAGCCGGCTCCGGCGTCTGGGTCACTGGCACCGCGGTGGTGGGCCCGCCCGCGATCTGGCGCGCGCTGCACCGGGGTGAGCCACCCACACCGGTCGCCGGGCCACCCGCGCCGGCTCAGCGGGCCGAGCGGGCCCGGGTCGCCCCGTCGGGCGGCGTCTGCGGCACCGGATGCAGGTGCGGGATGCGGGCCAGCGCCCGGGAGAGCAGCTGCCCCGCCTCCTCTCGCACCGTCAGCGCGGTGCGCAGATCCATCCGCAG
>CALMNV010000087.1 GCA_937873285.1 uncultured Intrasporangium sp.
CGCACGGTGAGCGAGGCGGTGCGCAGCGTCGCCCGCAGCGAGGTGGCCATGCCGATGACGTCGCCGTCGATCTGCACCGGCTGCGGCCGGTCGGTGCGCACCTCGACCTCGCGGCATACGACGTGATCCAGGGTCGGGTGGCCCTTGCGGCGCCGCGTGAGCAGTCGGGTGATGACCGGCACCCAGCCGACGAAGCCCCTCGGGGCGGCGATGACGAGGTTGAGCAGCCCGTCGTCGACCCGCGCGTCGGGCATGAGCACGAGCCC
Source organism: uncultured Intrasporangium sp. (assembly GCA_937873285.1). Taxonomy (GTDB): domain Bacteria; phylum Actinomycetota; class Actinomycetes; order Actinomycetales; family Dermatophilaceae; genus CALMNV01. The sequence continues at coordinate 267 of CALMNV010000087.1, forward strand.
TCCGAGCAGGCGCCCGCAGTTGCCGAGGACGATCGCCCGGGCGCGGCGCCGGAAGCCCGGCCCGCCGTCGATGCGCACCAGCGTGCGGAACTCCGGGGAGACGAGGTGCTTGACGCCCGAGAGCACGTATGCCGCCCAGCCGACGGTGCGCTTGAGGGTGTCGTTGGTGCCGGCCATGATCGCCGCGTCCATCCCGATGCCGCCCATGACGAGGAAGTAGTGCGTGTGCCGCTCCTCGTCGCCGGCGTCGTCCTCGGCGAGCGCGGCGTCCTCGTCGGCGATCTCCAGCTCGCCGACGTCGATGCGGCGGTTCCGACCGGTCAGCGCCACCTCGATGGCGGAGTCGATGGAGTCGAGCGGGGTCTCGAGGTTGCGGGCGAGCAGGTTGCCGGTGCCGGCCGGGAGGATGCCGAGGGGGGTCTGTGTGCCGACGAGCGCCGAGGCCACGGAGCGCACCGTGCCGTCGCCGCCCATGCTGCACACGACGTCCGCCCCGTCCCGCACGGCCTGCCGGGCCTGGCCCCGGCCCGGCTCGGTGGGCGTCGTCTGGTAGAACACCGGCTCGTCCCAGCCCAGGGTCTCGCACGCCAGGGCCACGCGCGCGCGGACGCCGGGGAGGTCGGCCACCTTGGTGGGGTTGACCACGACGGCGACCCGCTTTCGCGGCGGAGGCGGCGCGTGCCCCTGGCGGAAGGCCCCCCGGTGCGGTCGCGGGATCCGGCGCGCGGCGGAGGGCGGTGCGGGCCGGACGCGCAGGGCGAGGAACCCGGCCACGAGCGCGCCGCCCACGAGCGCGCCGACGACGAGCCACGGCAGGGTGTCCTTGAGCACCGCGCAACGCTACCCGAGCGTGGCGGGCGCTTCGCACCGGCGAGCCCTACGCTGGGGCGCATGCACGACACCACCCGGACCGTCGACCCCGGCCCGGCGCGCTCGGACACCAGCGACTGGACGTGGGTGCTCATCCGCACCTGCCCGCAGTGCGGCTACGACTCCAGCCACGTGCTGCCCATCGGAGTGCCGCAGATCATCCGGGACGCCGCGACGAGGTATGCCGCCGTGCTCACCCGGCTCGACGCCGCCCGCCGCCCGGCCGAGGGGGTCTGGTCGCCGCTGGAGTACTGCTGCCACGTGCGCGACGTGTGCGACGTCATGCGCGGCCGGCTCGAGGCGATCCTCGCCGGCGACGGCTCCCGCCCGGTGCCGCTCGCCGGCTGGGACCAGGACGCGACGGCTGTCACCGAGCAGTACTGGCGCTCCGACCCCGACGCGGTGGCCGCGCAGCTGCAGAGGTCCTTCGGGGCCGCCGCGGCGGCCTTCGCCACCCCGAGCCGGGGGCAGTGGGGCTGGCCCGCCGTGCGCAGCGACGGTGCGGCCTTCACGCCCGAGACGCTGGCGAGATACCTCGTGCACGAGCTCGTGCACCACCTCTGGGACGTGCAGGGCTGACATGGGCGCAGAGCCGAGACTGCCGGCACCGCGGACGCCGGACCCGCGCCAGGCCCCCGCGCTGCGCTGGGGGGTCATCGCGCCGGGCAACATCGCCGAGGGGTTCGCGGCGGCCGTCGCGTCCGGCACCCGCGGCGCCGTCGTCGCCGCCGGGTCGCGCGACCTGGAGCGGGCCCGCGCCTTCACGGCGCGGCACGGAGGCGGCACGGCATACGGCTCCTACGAGGAGGTCGTCGCGGACCCGGCCGTGGACGCGGTCTACGTCGCGTCACCGCACTCGCACCACCTCGAGCACGCGCTGCTCGCCGTCGAGGCGGGCAAGCCGGTCCTCGTCGAGAAGGCCTTCACCCGCAACGCCGGTGAGGCCCGGCGGCTGCTCGCCGCGGCCGAGGCCCGCGGCAGCTTCGTCCTCGAGGCCATGTGGAGCCGGTTCCTGCCGCACTACGACGTCGTCCGGCAGGCGGTCGGGTCGGGGCTGCTCGGCGAGCTGGTCGAGGTGTCCGCCGACCACGGGCAGGGTCTGCATCCCGACGGCCCCGAGCGGCTGGCGCGCCCCGACCTCGCCGGAGGGGCGTTGCTCGACCTCGGGATCTATCCGCTCTCCTTCGCGGCCATGCTGCTCGGGCAGGTCGACTCCGTCGTCGCCGCGGGCACGCTGACCGAGCTCGGCGTCGACGCGAGCGACAGCGTGACGCTCACCGACTCCGCCGGCGCGCTCGCCCGGATCGGCACGACGATGCGGGCGCCCACGCAGTGCCGCGCCTCGGTCGTCGGGACCCTCGCGCGGCTCGAGATCGAGCGCACCTTCTACCAGCCGACCACCGTGCGGCTCGTGGACCGGCACGGCCACGTCCTCGACCGCTTCGACGGGGGGCTGTCCGACGGGGTGGCCGGGCTGAGCTTCGAGGCGGCCGAGGTGGCGCGCTGCCTCGCCGCCGGCGTCCGCGAGTCCCCCCTGCTGCCGTGGTCGCAGACCGTGCGGATCATGGAGCTCATGGACGAGGTGCGTCGACAGGTGGGGGTCCGCTACCCCGGCGAGTGACCGGCCGCACGACCCGCCGCACGACCCGGTCGGTCCCCAGCGCCGAGGCCACGGGCGCGAGCCGGTCCTGGGCGGGTCGTGGGCGGCATACGGCGCCGATAGGGTGGCCCGCGTGATCGACATCAGGCTCGTGCGCGAGGACCCCGACCGGGTCCGCGCCTCCCAGCACGCGCGCGGCGAGGACCGCGGCATCGTGGACGAGATCCTCGACGCCGACGAGCGTCGCCGCTCGGCGCTGGGACGCTTCGAGTCGCTGCGGGCCGAGCAGAAGTCGGTGAGCAAGGACGTGGGCCGGCTCCTCGGGCAGGCCAGCAAGGCCAGGCAGGCGGGCGCCCCGGACGTGGCCGCCCTCGAGGACGCGGCGCAGCAGGCTCGGGCCAGGGCTGCCGAGCTGAGCGAGCAGGTGGGCGCGCTCGGCGGTGCCGCGGACGCGGCCGAGGCGGAGCTGCAGCGCCTGCTGCGCCAGGTCGGCAACCTCGTGCTCGACGGGGTGCCGGCCGGCGGCGAGGACGACTACGTGGTGCTCGACACGGTCGGCACGCCGCGGGACTTCGCCGCGGAGGGCTTCGAGCCGCGCGACCACCTCGAGCTGGGCGAGCTCCTCGGCGCCATCGACATGGAGCGCGGCGCCAAGGTCGCCGGAGCCCGGTTCTACTTCCTCACCGGTGTCGGCGCCCGGCTGGAGCTGGCGCTGCTCAACCTCGCTGTTGCCCAGGCGGTGGCCGCCGGCTTCACCCCGATGGTCACCCCGACGCTGGCGCGGCCCGAGGTCATGGCGGGCGCCGGGTTCCTCGACGCCCATGCCGAGGAGGTCTACCGCCTCGAGGCCGACGACCTCTACCTCACCGGCACGTCGGAGGTGGCGCTCGCCGGCTACCACGCCGACGAGATCCTCGACCTGTCGGCCGGCCCCAGGCGGTATGCCGGGTGGTCGGCCTGCTACCGCCGCGAGGCCGGGTCGCACGGCAAGGACACCCGTGGCATCATCCGCGTCCACCAGTTCCACAAGGTGGAGATGTTCAGCTACTGCCGCGCCGAGGACGCCGAGGCCGAGCACCAGCGGATGCTCGGGTGGGAGCGGGAGATGCTCGCGAAGGTCGAGCTGCCGTATCGGGTCATCGACACCGCCGCCGGCGACCTCGGCGGCCCGGCGGCCCGCAAGTTCGACTGCGAGGCGTGGGTGCCGACGCAGGGCCGCTACCGCGAGGTGACCTCGACGTCGAACTGCACGACGTACCAGTCGCGGCGGCTGCGCGTGCGCATGCGCGACGGCGAGGGCGGCGTCCGGCCGCTCGCGACGCTGAACGGCACGCTCGCGACGACCCGCTGGATCGTCGCGATCCTGGAGAACCACCAGCAGGCCGACGGCTCGGTGAGGGTGCCCGAGGCGTTGCGGCCCTTCCTCGGCCTCGACGTGCTCACGCCTCTCGCCTGATCCGAGCGGGCCGAGCCGCCGGGTCTGCGCCGACTCGGACGTGGTCCGTGGCGGCATACGGGCCGGCAGACGTCTGGACGGGGCAGACTCCGGGGTATGGCGACCGACACGCAGACCTTCGACATCATCGTCCTCGGCATGGGCCCCGGAGGTGAGCACGTCGCGGGCGGCCTCGCCAAGGAGGGCCTGCGGGTCCTCGCCGTCGACCACCGGCTCGTCGGCGGTGAGTGCCCCTACTGGGGGTGCGTCCCGACCAAGATGATGGTCCGCGCGGCC
>CALMNV010000088.1 GCA_937873285.1 uncultured Intrasporangium sp.
GGGGGCTGCGCGGTGGGCGCCCCCCGCCGTGGGGGAGGTGGGCGCACGGGGCCGGTCAACGTGGTGGAGGTGTGCGGAAGTGGCCACTCGACGTGGTGGAGGTGCACGGACGTGGCCAGTCAACGCGCTGGATGTGTGCGGAAGTGGCCACTCGACAGGGAGGTGGGCGGGTCAGCCGCCCGGGGCGGCGTCGCGCAGCAGGCACGTGATCCGCGCGGTGCACACCCGTGCCCCTGACTCGTCGGTGATGACGACCTCGTAGCAGGCCAGCGTCCGCCCCGCGCTCACCGGCGTGGGCCTGCCTGCAGCGCGGCCCCGTAGGAGCCGAGGGTCTCAGCGAGCACCACGCTGGCTCCGCCGTGGAGCAGGCCGTAGGGCTGGGTGTTGCCGGCAACCGGCATCGTCGCGACGAGCCGCTCCTTGCCGGCCTCGAGCAGGGTGATGCCCATCCGCTCGGCCAGCGCGCCGCTGCCGGCGGCGAGTAGCGCCTCGAGATGCTCGGTGTCGGTCGCGGGGTGCGCGCAGCCTCGGTCTGACAGGTCGTCACTCATGCGCAGGAGCCTAGGCGGACGCGACGGGGCCGTCGGAGGTGGACACTAGGCTGCCGCCTGTGAGCCGACTCCTCCTCCTCGACGGACACTCGATGGCCTACCGCGCCTTCTTCGCGCTGCCGGCAGAGAACTTCTCGACGACGACCGGTCAGCACACCAACGCCGTCTACGGCTTCACCTCGATGCTCATCAACGTGCTGCGCGACGAGCAGCCCACGCACGTCGCGGTGGCCTTCGACCTCTCCCGGCAGACCTTCCGCACCGAGGAGTATGCCGACTACAAGGCGGGCCGGTCCGCCTCCCCGGAGGAGTTCAAGGGCCAGGTGTCCCTGCTGCACGAGGTGCTGGACGCGCTGCGCATCCGCTACCTCGAGGTGCCGGGCTTCGAGGCCGACGACATCATCGGCACCCTGGCCACGCAGGCCACGCAGCAGCAGCTCGAGGTGCTGATCTGCTCCGGGGACCGCGATGCCATCCAGCTCGTCTCCGACTCGGTGACCCTGCTCTATCCCGTGCGGGGAGTCTCCGAGCTGACACGACTGACGCCCGAAGCGGTGCACGCGCGGTACGGTGTGCGGCCGGAGCGTTACAGCGACCTCGCGGCCCTCGTCGGGGAGTCCTCCGACAACCTGCCGGGGGTCCCCGGTGTCGGACCGAAGACGGCCGCGAAGTGGCTCAACCAGTTCGGCGACCTCGCAGGGGTCGTGGCGAGCATCGACCAGATCAAGGGCAAGGCCGGGGAGGCGCTGCGCGCCCACCTCGACCAGGTGCTGCGCAACCGTCGGCTCAACCAGCTGATCTGCGACGTCCCGCTCGACGTGGGCATCACGGACCTGGCGCGGGCGCAGTGGGACCGCGAGCAGGTGCACACCGTCTTCGACGGGCTGGAGTTCCGGGTCCTGCGCGACCGGCTGTTCGCCACGGTCGAAGCGCCCGCGCCCGAGGCGGAGGAGGGCTTCGACGTCGACGGCACGGTGCTGCGCCCCGGGGAGGTCGCCGGCTGGCTCGCGCAATGGCTGCCCCGCGGGCGCCGGGCGGGGCTCTCGGTGACGGGCAGCTGGGCCCGAGGCACTGGTGACGCCACGGCGGTGGCGCTGGCCGGTCCCGACGGCCCGGCGGCCTGGGTGGACCTCACGCAGTCCACACCGGAGGATGAGACGGCTCTGGGAGCCTGGCTCGACGACCCGGAGCGGCCCAAGGCGATGCACGACGCCAAGGGGCCGATCCAGGCGCTGGCTGCTCGTGGCTGGCGGCTGCGCGGGCTGACCAGCGACACGCAGCTCGCGGCATACCTCGTCAAGCCCGACCAGCGCTCCTACCAGCTGGACGACCTCGTGCTGCGGGGCCTCAAGCGAGAGCTGACGACCCGGACGGACGACTCGGGGCAGGGGATGCTCGACTTCGCCGGCGACTCCGACGCGCAGGCCGCGCGGCAGGCGATGGTGCGGGCCACGGCCGTGCGTGACCTCGCCGACGCGTTCGACGCCCAGCTCGCCAGCACCGGTGGCAGCGAGCTGCTGCGCGACGTGGAGCTGCCGCTCGTCGACGTGCTGGCCCGGATGGAGGCGACCGGCGTCGCCGTCGACGTGCCCGCGCTCGAGCGGCTGGAGGCCGACTTCGCGACCAAGGTGGCGCAGGCGCAGCAGGACGCGTGGGAGGCTATCGGCGGCGAGCAGGTCAACCTCGGGTCGCCCAAGCAGCTGCAGGCGGTGCTGTTCGAGACCCTGGGAATGCCCAAGACCAAGAAGACCAAGACCGGCTGGACGACGGACGCCGACGCGCTCGCCGACCTCTACAGCAGGACCGAGCACCCCTTCCTCGAGGCGATGCTGCGCCACCGGGACGCGTCACGGCTGCGCAGCACGGTCGAGACGCTGCTCAAGGCGGTCGCCGACGACGGCCGGATCCACACCACCTACCTGCAGACCATCGCGGCCACGGGGCGGCTCTCCTCCACCGAGCCCAACCTGCAGAACGTCCCCATCCGCACCGAGGAGGGGCGCCGGATCCGCGCCGTCTTCGTCGTCGGAGAGCGATTCGACTCGCTGATGTCGGTCGACTACTCGCAGATCGAGATGCGCATCATGGCGCACCTCTCGGGTGACACCGGCCTCATCGAGGCGTTCCGCTCGGGGGAGGACCTGCACCGCTTCGTCGGCTCCCGGGTGTTCGGCGTCGACCCCGACGCGGTCACCCCGCAGATGCGCAGCAAGGTCAAGGCGATGTCCTACGGCCTGGCCTACGGGCTGTCGGCGTTCGGCTTGTCCAAGCAGCTGCTCATCTCCACCGAGGAGGCGCGCGGCCTCATGGAGGGCTACTTCGAGCGCTTCGGCGGCGTGCGCGACTACCTGCACGACGTGGTGGCGCAGGCCCGCAAGGACGGCTACACCTC
>CALMNV010000089.1 GCA_937873285.1 uncultured Intrasporangium sp.
GGCTGGCCCGGTCTGCACCGTGCGTCGGGTGAGGTGCTCGTCGGCCTCCAGTCGGGCAGTGCGAGCGGCGACCCGAGCCGTGACCTGGCCTCGGCCCTCCTGCTCACGCTCGCCGCACCCGACGGCGCCCCCGTCGAGACGCTGCCGGCGAGCACCGAGGAGACCCCCCGGCTGCAGGACGTGCTCGACACCTCCGCGTCCCTCGACGTCCAGGTGCACGAGGGCTTCGACTTCTGGGTCGGGGACGCCGACCTCGACGCCGAGGGCAGGCAGTCCCTCGAGCAGGCCAATGCCTCCGCCATCCCCACCTCCAAGCTGGCCAGCGCACCGTCGTGCTACTGGTGCCGCATCGGGGAGCGGGCCTACGTGCGCTGGGTGCTGCCGTATGCCGAGGACGTCTCCACCGACGCCCTCGCCCGCCTCCACGCGGCCCGGACGGGCACGGTGGGTGACGCGGGGCGCCTGCTCGGCTGCTTCCGATCCAGTGGGCTGCTCATCCCCGTGTGGGAGGTCGACCCGGGCGCCGAGCCGGGAGCGTTCGAGGCCGACGTCGCTGCGCTGGCCGAGCGGATCGCGGCGGCGGCGGAGCGCACCGACCCGCTGACCTCCGCCGAGCGTGGGGCCCGGGCCGGGCTGACCAACCGTCAGGTCACGCTGCGCTGACGCTGCCGGGCCGAGAGCCCGCCAAGGGGCATCCCTGCGCCCTGAGAGGGGGGCGAGCTCGCCCTGAAAGGTGCGTGTGAGTGGGGCGCCGGAGGTTCGCGGCCGTCGCCCTGCGGGTAGGACCCCGGGCATGCCCGAGCCTCAGCAGCCAGCGAACAGCCCCGTGAACAAGGCCGCGGCGGCGGCCGCGTCCGTGACCCAGAAGGCCAGAGACAAGGCGGCAGACGTCGTCAAGGGCGTCCAGGACGCCCTGGCCGGCGTGCGCATCCCGGGTGCCCCGGGCAGCGCTCCCGCGCCGGTCGACGAGCCCACCGAGCCTCGCGAGCCGCTCGCGCCCAAGCCGGACCAGTCCCCGGCGGCGCCGTTCTCGCCGACCGGCAAGGAGCTCCCCGTGCCGCCGGACGCGCGGGCCCAGGCCGGCGCCTTCCTGACGACGTCGCAGGGCGCCCGGCTGCACGACACCGACCACTCGCTCAAGGCGGGGAAGCGCGGCCCGACGCTCCTGCAGGACCACCACCTGCGCGAGAAGATCATGCACTTCGACCACGAGCGGATCCCGGAGCGCGTCGTTCACGCGCGAGGAGCCGGGGCGCACGGGGTCTTCCGCTCCTACGGCACCGCGGCCAGCGTCACGAGGGCCGCCTTCCTCGCCGAGGGGGTGCAGACGCCCGTCTTCGTCCGCTTCTCCACCGTGGTCGGCTCGCGGGGCTCGGCGGACACGGTGCGCGACACCCGCGGGTTCGCCACGAAGTTCTACACCGCGGAGGGCACCTTCGACCTCGTCGGCAACAACATCCCCGTCTTCTTCATCCAGGACGCCATCAAGTTCCCCGACATCGTCCACGCCGCCAAGCCGCACCCCGACCGGGAGATCCCCCAGGCCCAGAGCGCCCATGACACGTTCTGGGACTTCGTCTCGCTGCACACCGAGGCCCAGCACCACGTCATGTGGCAGATGTCCGACCGGGCCATCCCCCGCTCGTTCCGGACGATGGAGGGATTCGGGGTGCACACCTTCCGCCTCGTCGCCGCCGACGGGGGCACCACCCTCGTGAAGTTCCACTGGAAGCCACGGCTCGGCGTGCACTCCCTGGTGTGGGAGGAGGCCCAGCTCGCCGCCGGCGCCGACCCCGACTTCCACCGGCGCGACCTCGCCGACGCCATCGAGGCGGGTGCCCACCCCCAGTGGGAGCTCGGCATCCAGACCTTCCCCGACACCCCCGACCAGACCTTCGAGGGCATCGACCTGCTCGACCCGACCAAGCTCGTGCCGGAGGAGCTGGCACCCGTGCAGCCCATCGGCCTGCTCACCCTCGACGCTAACCCGACGAACTTCTTCGCCGAGACCGAGCAGGTGGCCTTCCACGTGGGCCATCTCGTGCCCGGTATCGACGTCACCGACGACCCGCTGCTGCAGGGCCGGCTCTTCTCCTACCTCGACACCCAGCTGAGCCGCCTCGGTGGCCCCAACTTCGGGCAGCTGCCGATCAACCGCCCGCACGCCCCGGTCAACGACATGCTGCGGGACGGCATGCACCAGAGCGCCGACCACGCCGGGGTCGCCCCCTACAGGCCGAACTCCCTCGACGGCGGCTGCCCCTTCACCGCCGGCGCCGACCTCGGCGCCCTCGTCGAGGTGCCGCAGCCGGTGTCAGGCAGCAAGGTGCGCGCTGCGCCGGCCTCGTTCGACGACCACCTGAGCCAGGCGCGGATGTTCTGGCTCAGCATGTCGGCCATCGAGCGCGACCACATCGCGCAGGCGTTCACCTTCGAGCTGGGCAAGTGCTACGAGCAGGGCATCAAGGAGCGCCAGCTGCGGATCCTCGCCGACATCGACGAGGCCCTGTGCGCACAGGTGGCCACCGGGCTCGGGCTGCCTGCGCCGGAGCCCACCCAGCCCGTCGGCCCGGTCACGCCGAGCCCGACGCTCTCCCAGCTGGGGCGCCAGTGGCCCGTCGACGGCCGGGTGGTGGGCATCGTCGCGGACGAGGGCAGCGACCTCGCGGGCGTGCGCCGGGTGCGCGAGGCCCTCGACGCCGCCGGCATCCTCCCGCTCGTCGTCGCACCTCACGGCGGGATGCTCGAGGACGGGACCGGCGCCCCGGTGCCGGTGCAGCGCAGCTTCCTCACCGCGCGCTCCGTGGAGTTCGACGCCATCCTCGTCGCCGGGTCCCCGGCGCCCGCCTCCGACGCCACGCCGTCGACGGACGCCAAGGCCGCGCAGCCGCAGGACCTGCCCAGCGCCGTCGACCCCCGGGTCACGCTGATGCTGGGCGAGGCCTACCGGCACGCCAAGGTGCTCGGTGGCTGGGGCGACGCGGCGGTCGCCTTCACCGCGGCCGGGTGCGCCGACGGGCTGGGGGTCGTGCTCGGCGCGGACGCCGACCAGGTGCTGGCCGAGGTGCAGGAGCTGCTCGGGCTGCACCGCGTCTGGGACCGGTTCAGCTCGCCGCAGGGGCTCGGCTGACGTCCGGGGCGACAGGGGTCGGCGCGCCGTGGGGCGCGCCGAGCAGCGCCTCAGCGTGCCGGCGGGCTCCCGGGCCGGACGCCGCCGCACGCTGAGGGCTACCCTTGCCCCTCGTGAGCGACACGACCTCGGCCGGCCCTGCGGTCGCCGTCGCGCTCGGAGCGGCGGTCGTCGCCCTCGTCGCCCTAATCCTCGCGCTGACCGCCCAGCGGCGGCTCGCGGCGGTGCGCCGGGACTTCCGGGTGCTGCACGGGGACGGTGCGACGGACATCGCCCGGCTCGCCGCAGCCCAGACCTCCCGCCTCGATCGGCTCGGCGCCGACGTCGCGCAGCTGCGCTCCCAGCTGGCCGGCACGCAGGAGGACGTGCGGCAGAGCCTGCGCAACGTCGCCGTGGTGCGCTACGACGCGTTCGGTGACATGGGCGGCCGACTGTCGTTCTCCGCAGCGGTCGTCGACGACCACGGCGACGGCCTCGTGCTCTCCGCCATCCACGCCCGCAGCGAGTCACGCACGTACGCCAAGGGAGTGGTGGGCGGTCGCTCCAGCATCCCGCTGACCCCCGAGGAGCAGCAGGCGCTGGCCGCCGCGCAGCGGGAGGACCCCGCATGACCCCGGCCCGCCCGCTGGAGCACCTGCGCCGCTTCGGCTACCTGGGCCCACGGGGAACCTTCACCCAGATGGCGCTCGAGGCGTGGACCGGGGCGGCTGGGAGCGAGCAGCTGCCCTACGGCTCCGTCGACGCCGCGCTCGACGCCCTCCGTGGCGGCGCCGTCGACGCCGCGATGGTGCCCATCGAGAACTCGGTGGAGGGAGGGGTGTCCGCCACCCTCGACGCGCTCGCCACCGGGGAGCCGCTCGTCGTGGTGGGCGAGGTGCTCGTGCCGATCACGTTCGTGCTGTGCGCTCGGCCCGGCACGTCACTGGGCGCGGTCCGCGCCGTGGGGACCCACTCGCATGCCTGGGCCCAGGTGCGCAGGTGGGTGGGGGCCCACCTTCCGGCCGCGGCATACGTGCCCACCCTGTCCACGGCCGCGGCAGCGGCAGCGCTCGCCGGGGACGGTGAGGTCGTCTTCGACGCCGCCGTGTGTGCGCCGGGTGCCGCGACCGGCTCGGGGCTCGAGGTGCTGGCTCGCGACATCGGCGACAGCTCCGGCGCGGTGACCCGCTTCGTCCTCGTGGCGCGGCCCGGCACGCTGCCGGCTCCCACCGGTGCCGACAAGACCACCGTGGTGCTCTACCAACAGGAGGACCACCCCGGAGGCCTGCTTGAGCTGCTCGAGCAGTTCGCGAGCCGGGGGGTCAACCTCACGCGGCTCGAGTCGCGACCCGTCGGCGGGCAGATGGGGCGCTACTGCTTCTCGATCGACCTCGAGGGGCACGTCAACGACGCGCGGGTGGGCGAGACGCTCATGGGGCTGAAGCGGGTCTGCGCCGATGTGCGCTTCCTCGGCTCCTATGCCCGGGCGGACGGTGTGCCGGCGGTCGCCCGGCAGGGGACGACCGACGCGGACTTCGAGGCGGCCGCCGCCTGGTTGGCGCGGCTGCGGGCATGACCCGCCCGGGGCAGCCGGCTCGAGGGGCGCCGGCGGCCCCCCGCCGGCGCCCTCGGGTCGCGGGCCGAGCCCCTGACCACGCCGCGACCGAGTGCCGGTCCCGGGCCCCGCCGCCCCCACGCGGCGCTCGACGGGCCCGGGACCGCCGTGCCCCGGTAATGCAGAGACGGGCAGGACGCGCCTGATACATCTGGAGCAGAATCTTCCTCGCGGTGCCCGTCTGCGGCGCGATGAGGTATCACCGGGCCTTGCCGGACGCACTTGGTTGCACCAGCATGCGAGGCACGGGCCTGTCGAGCCCGCGCACCTAAGGACGCCAGGAGGAACGTGATGCCCGTGACACCGTCCAGGCAGGTGCCCGACGACGGCCGGTCGCTGGCGCTGCGCGCCAGCCTGCTCCACCCGTCCGTCTCCCCGCGGCTGCCAGGAGGCGAGGAGCCGACCCCGACGCTCTACGTGCGCAACCGGCTGCTGGTCTCCGGCGCCCCGGTCGGCGGCGATGTCGAGGCCCAGCTCGACCCGCTCCGGGCCGCTCTCGCCGAGCTGGGGCTGCAGGCGCGCGTGCCCGCGGACGTGGCCCGCCGCAGGGAGCGGCTCTCCCGCGGCGGGCGCCGACTGCAGGAGCTGCTCGATGCCGTCTCGGCCTACCCGGTCGTCCTCGAAGCCGTGGGAGACGGGCCGGCGCCGCCGCCGGACGCGTGGGTCGTGCTCCAGCGCCTTCGCATCACGGCCCCCGAGGTGGCCGCCACCCTCTCCCTCGACCACATCGTGCGCTCCGCCGACGGCTACTGGGGCGGCGTCGACGGCTACTGGGGTGGCGTCGACGGCTTCTGGGGTGGCGTCGGCGCGCGGTGGGACGGGACGGGCCCGCGCGGCATGGCGGAGTACGGCACGCCCGGACGAGGCGGTCGTATGCCGGTCACGCTGGGCCTGCCCGACCCGTCGACCCGCGCCCGCGTCCTTGCGCGCCACCCGGTCGTGGCGCTGCCGGACACCGGCATCGGTCGCCACCCGTGGTTCGACGACCACCCTCGGGTGCTGCGCGACGTCGCCTACGCCGGGCAGCTGATCGGCGGTCCCGACGCCGACCTCGCCGGCACCCGTCCAGACGCCCTGACCGGTCAGGTGGGTCGCGACGTCGGGCACGGGACCTTCGTCGCCGGCCTCGTGCGGCAGGGGTGTCCCGAGGCCAGCCTCCTGACCGTTCCCGTCCTCACCGGCACCGGGGTGGCCGAGGAGGCCGACGTCCTCGACGCGTTGACCGCGCTGCTGCTGCGGCACGTCGAGGGTCAGCAGGCCGCCGACCCCGCCGGTCGCGACCAGGTCATCGACGTGCTCTCGCTGTCGATCGGCTACTACCCCGAGTCGGTGGCCGACGTGCCGACGAGCCCGCTCGCGCGGCTGCTGCGCCGCTTCGGCGAGGAGGGGGTGCTCGTCGTGGCTGCCGTGGGCAACGACGCCACGCCCGCGCCGTTCGTGCCGGCTGCGCTCGCGGGCCGGACCGGGCGGGACGCGCTGCCCGTGGTCGGGGTCGGCGCGCTCAACCCCGACGGGTCCACGGTCGCGCTCTTCTGCAACGCCGGCCCCCATGTCAGCACGCACCGCCCCGGGGTGGCCATCGTCAGCACGGTGCCGACCGCCGACGCCGGCCTGCAGCCGTCGACCGTGGCCGGGCTCGACGACGGGCTGCGGCGCACGACGCTGGACCCGGACAACTACGCGGGCGGATTCGCGATCTGGAGCGGCACCTCGTTCGCCGCGCCGGTGCTCGCCGCGGAGCTGGCCGCTCGCCTCGCCGAGGCGGACGACCTCGAGGACGTCAGCGCGCAGGCCATGCGGGCGCGTGGCTGGGACGCGCTGCGCGCCTGCGTCGGCTGGAGCCCGGCATGACCGCCGGGCCCGCGCCCACGGCTCGCGAGGGGCTCGGTGCGCGCGCCGGGCAGGTCTTCCTCGCCTACCGAGCGGGGGAGAGGGAGCGGCTGCGCGACCTCGTGCAGCTGCTCACGCCGGTGCTCTGGCACACCGCCCGTGCCCAGGGCGCCGACGCGGCCACGTGCGAGGACGCCGTGCAGACCGCCTGGCTGCAGCTCGTCGAGCATGCCGAGCGGATCTCCGAGCCGATGGCGGTCCTCGGCTGGCTCGTCACCGTGGTCAAGCGCGAGGTCTGGCGCCTGTCGCGGGGGGCGCGTCGCGACGTGGACCTCGAGGAGCTGCCGGAGCGTCCCGCCGTGGCCGCGGACCCCGAGACGGTGTCCATCCTCGGCGAGCGCCAGCGGGTCCTGTGGTCTCACTTCGCCACCCTGCCGGTGCGCTGCCAGGAGCTGCTGCGCGTCATCGCCTTCGCCGACCGCCCCGACTACGCGGCCATCGCGGCCTCGCTCGGGATGCCGGTCGGCAGCATCGGCCCGACCCGGGGCCGGTGCCTGGGCAAGCTGAGGAGCGCCCTCGGCGCCGACCCCCGATGGGTGGGATGAGCTGTGATGTCAGATCAGTTCCTGGACGAGCAGGACGAGCAGACCATGGCGCAGCTGCGGGAGCTGCATGCCCGGGTTGACCCGGTGCCGGCCGGCCTGGTGGAGCGCATCGAGTTCGCGCTGACCGTCCAGGCCCTGCACGCCGAGGTCGCCGAGCTCATGGACGACGAGCTGCTCGCCACCCGAGCCGGCCCCGTGCAACCGGGAGAGGTGACCCGCACCGAGTCGGTGACCTTCCAGGCGGCCTCGCTCAGCCTCATGGTCTCGCTCGGCCCTGGCTCGGACGACGACGTCGTGCGCGTCGACGGCTGGGTCACGCGGGCGGAAGCACAGGTCGACGCGGTGACCTCCGCCGGGACCCGGTCCGCGACGTGCGACGAGCACGGCCGGTTCGTCCTGCACGACCTCCCCCGCGGGCGCACCTGCTTCGTCGTGCGGGTCGGCGGCACCGGCGTGCGACCGGTCATCACCCCGACGATCGAGCTGTGAGGCCGGCCCGGCCGGCTCGCAGGATGTAGGTGAGCGCGGCCATCGACGCCCTCGAGCACGTGCGGGCCCTGCGCGAGCGGGCGGCCGCGGATAACCTGGCCGGCCGACCGCTGGACGCCGCCGGTGCGCTGGAGACCGCCCTCGCCGAGCTCGACCGGATCCAGACGCGCGGCCGGGCGGGCGGCTCGCCCCCCGATCCGGCCGAGCTCGTCCGGGACCGGGCCAAGACGATGGTCACCTATGGGCTGACCGACTTCCTCCTCGCCGGCCTTCCCGCCGCGCTGGAGCGGCTCGGTGTCGCCGAACGCCTCGCGGGCGAGCTCGCGGATGCCGGCCTGCTGGCGCGGGTGCGGTTCCAACGGGCCTCCATCCACGGGCGCGCCGGGGATCTCGCGGCGGCGTGGCGGGACTTCGACGGCGTCCTTGAGCACCTGGACGCCTTCACCGACAGGGAGCAGTGCTCCGTGCTGCTCGCCCGCGGCATGCTGGCCGTCAAGCAGGCGCGGCCCAGGGAGGCGGTCGACGCCTTCGCCAGGGCCGCCGCGCTCGCCGAGCGGCTGGGCTTCCTCGAGCAGGAGGTCATGGCCCGGCACAACCAGGGGTATGCCGCCCACCTCCTCGGCGACGTGCCGCGGGCTCTGGCGCTCATGGGCGCCGCAGCCGAGCGGGGCGGGTCGGTGGCCGTGGCGACGATGCGCCTCGACCGGGCTGCCGCCCTGCTCGAGGCGGGACTGGCCCGGGAGGCGGTCGAGGTGCTGGTGGCCGGGCGCGCCGAGCTGCCCGACGAGGGCAGTGACCTCGCCCGCGGCGAGTTCCACCTCGACCTGGCCAAAGCGGACCGGATCCTCGGCCGGCCGGCCCGGGCGAGCGCGAACGCGCAGGAGGCGGCAGCCGCCTACGGCCGGGTCGGGGCGACGGCATGGGCGGCGCGAGCCAGGCTCGTGGCGCTGCAGGCCCGGCTCGACGAGCTGCGGACGCCTTCCCGACCGCCCGGCAGTCCGCGACGGCGGTCGCCCACCGACGAGTCGGTGGCCCGCAGCGTCACCGACGCCTGCGACCGGGTCGCCGCAACCGCCGGTCACGTCGGCGATGCCGGACTCGCCGACACCGCACGGGTGACCGCCGCCGAGGCCGAGCTCCTCGCCGGGGACCACGAGGCGGCCGACCGGCGGCTGGGGGACCGGCCGCGCCGGGCCCCCGGCTCCCTGTCCGAGCAGCTGGCCGCCGCCGCGGTGACCGCCTCGGTGCACGCCGCCTGCGGCCGCCCGGCAGCCGCGCGTCGCGTGCTGGCGGCCGCGGCGCGGCGGCTCGCTGCCGGTCAGAGCGGAAGCGCCAGCCTGGACGTGCGCACCGCCCGAGCGGTGCACGGCATACGGCTGGCCGACCTCGACCTCGACCTCGCGCTGGGGCACGGCAGCGGTGCGGTGCTCGCCGCCCTGGAGCGCTGGCGCGCCGCCACCGACCGGCTGCCGCGCCTCGGCCGCCCCGAGGACGAGCTGCTCGCCGCGCTGACGGACGAGCTGCGGGCCGTCCATGCGCAGCTTCGCGCCGGGGGCGCGGAGGGCCGGTTGCCGGAGCTGCAGGCTCGCGCCCGGCGCCTCGAGCGAGCGGTCCGCGCCCGCGACTGGACCCTGGCCACCGTCCATGCGGGGCCGGCTCGGCAGGCTCCCCGACTGCACGAGGCCCGTGCCGCACTCGCGGCGGCGGACCGGGACCTGCTGTGGTTCTTCTCCGCTCGCGGCCGGCTCTGCGGGGTCGGCGTGCAGGCCGGGCGGGCACGCGTGCGCGACCTGCTCGACCTCGACCGTGCGGCGGAGCTGGCCCAGCGGGTCCGGGCCGACCTCCGGGTGGCCGCGAGCCGTCGGCTGGGCCCCCTCGGCGAGGCGGTCTGGGGCTCGTTGCACGCGGCGGCGGCGGAGCTCGACCCGGCGCTGCTGCGGCCGTGGGGCGAGCGAGCGCCGGGCCTCGTCGTCGTCGCCTGCTCCGAGCTGGCGGCCCTGCCGTGGGCCCTGCTGCCCTCGCTCCGGGACCGGCCGGTGACGGTGGCGCGGTCGCTGTCCGGCTTCGCGGCAGGAGCGGGCGGCGGCTCGCCCGTCGCGTCCGTGCACGTCTCCGTCGGGCCCGGCGTGGAGCGGGCTGGCGCCGAGGGGCAGGCCGTGGCCGCGGCGTGGTCCGGGCCAGGGGGGCCGGCTGCCGGCGTCGAGCTCGCCGCACCTTCGTCGCGGGCCCGGCTGCTCGCCGCGCTCGGAGCCGCCGACGTGGTGCACGTGGCCGCGCACGGGGTGCACGAGCCGCAGTCGCCGCTGTTCTCCTCGGTCAGCCTCGACGACGGCCCGCTCTTCGCCCACGAGGTCCAGCCGCACGGCGTCGCGGCCTCGCACATCGTGCTCTCGGCATGCGACGTCGGCACCCCGGCCGTCCGGCCCGGGGAGGAGGCCCTGGGGCTGGCGGCCTCGCTGCTCGCCCTCGGCGCGGCGTCGGCGGTGGCGGCCGTGGCACCGGTCCCCGACGACGTGGCCGCGGAGGCGATGGTCCGACACCATCTCGCCCTGGCCGCCGGGCTGCCCAGCGACGAGGCGCTCGTGACGGCGCTGGGCGGCTGCGACCCCGTCGCCCGGGCGTTCGTCAACCTGGGCACGACGTGGCGGCCGCCGGCCCCCTGACGGCGCCCCGCGGTGTGCCGCCGCGGCCGCTCAGGCCCCGGCGACCTTGCGCTTGTTGAGCAGGTCGAAGGCCACCGCGGCGAGCAGGACCAGACCCTTGATCGCCTGCTGCCACGCCGGGTTGACCGACATGATCGACAGGCCCATGTTGAGCACTCCCATGATGAGCGCCCCGACGATGGCTCCGGAGACCTTGCCGACGCCGCCGCTGACCGCGGTGCCGCCGATGAAGGCCGCGGCGATCGCGTCGAGCTCGTAGTTGACACCGGCGGAGGCGATGCCGGCCCCGGCGCGCGAGGTGGTGACGACGGCCGCGATGGCAGCGAGCAGGCCCATGTTGACGAAGATCCGGAAGTTGACCCTGCGCACGTTGACGCCCGAAAGGACCGCGGCGTGGACGTTGCCGCCG
The DNA here is from genome assembly GCA_937873285.1 of uncultured Intrasporangium sp. Lineage (GTDB taxonomy): Bacteria > Actinomycetota > Actinomycetes > Actinomycetales > Dermatophilaceae > CALMNV01. Next base: position 10,721 of record CALMNV010000089.1, read on the forward strand.
ATGGCGTAGATGTGCCGACCGAAGACGGTCCGGTTCATCAGGAAGGCGTAGGCGAGGATGAGCACGGCGACGATGACGAGGACGTACGGCATACCGATCGCGCTCGCCGCGAGCACCCAGGTGAAGAAGGCGATGAGCAGCCCGATGACGACGAGCTTGGCGAGGAAGGCGCCGCGCGGCTCCACCATGAGGTCGTGCGCCCGCAGGGTGCGCCGGGTGCGCAGTTGGCCCGCGACGAAGGCCGCGATGGCGAGAGCCCCGATGACGAGCGTGAAGACGTCGAGGACGCCGGCATAGCCGAGCAGGCCGAGCAGGCCGCCGTTGGAGATCGCGACGAACCCAGAGGGCAGGCCGGCGATCGTCTCTCCGACGATGATGATGGCGAGCCCGCGGAAGACGAGCATGCCGGCGAGGGTGACGATGAAGGCGGGCACGCCGACGTAGGCCACCCAGAAGCCCTGCCAGGCGCCGACGGCCACGCCGACGGCGAGGCCGAGGATCACCGCGAGCAGCCACGGCAGGTTCCAGTTGACCATCGCGATGGCGAGGACGCCGCCGATGAAGGCGACGATCGAGCCCACCGACAGGTCGATGTGCCCGGCGACGATGACCATGACCATGCCGATGGCGAGGATCATGACGTAGGCATTCTGCTGGATGAGGCTCGCGACGTTGTCCGGCTGCAGCAGCTTGCCGCCTGTGAGCACCTGGAAGAGCAGCACGATGATGATGAGTGCGCCGAGGATGCCGTACTCGCGCAGGTTGGTCCGCTTGGCGACGTCCTCGGTGGCCCGCGGTGTCTGGGCCGTCTCCAGGCCGGGTTGGGTGTCGAGGCCGGTCCCGCCGGCAGGCACGGGCTCGCTCATCGCCGTGCCACCTCCTTCTCCTTGGTCATGTAGCGCATGAGCACCTCCTGGCTCGCCTCCGCCCGGGGCACCTCGCCGGTGAGGACGCCCTGGCTCAGGGCGTAGATCCGGTCGCAGAGCCCGAGCAGCTCGGGAAGCTCGGAGGAGATGACGATGACGCCCTTGCCCGCGTCGGCGAGCGCGTTGATGTGGGTGTAGATCTCGTACTTCGCCCCGACGTCGATGCCGCGCGTCGGCTCGTCGAGGATGAGCACCTCCGGGTCGGTGAACATCCAGCGGCTGAGGACCACCTTCTGCTGGTTGCCGCCGGAGAGCTTGCCGACGACGGCGTCGACGGTGGGCGTCTTGGTGCCCAGCCGCCGGCGGAACGTCTCGGCGACCTTGTACTCCCGGGCCTGGTCGAGCACCCCCGACCGGGAGACCTTGCCCAGCGCGGCCGCCGTGGTGTTGTGCTTGATGTCGTCGATGAGGTTGAGCCCGAACCGCTTGCGGTCCTCGGAGGCGTAGGCCAGGCCCGCCGAGATGGCACGCCCCACGGTGGACACGTCGACCGGCTTGCCGCGCACGTATGCCGTGCCGCTGATCCGGGTGCCCCAGCTGCGGCCGAAGACGCTCATCGCCAGCTCGGTGCGCCCGGCGCCCATGAGCCCGGCGATGCCGACGATCTCCCCGGCTCGCACCACGAGGTTGGCATGGTCGACGACGACCCGCGACCCGTCGACCGGGTGGTGCACCGTCCAGTCCTGCAGGCGGAACACCTCCTCGCCGATCGAGGGCGTGTGGTCCGGGAAGCGCTGGTCGAGGCTGCGGCCGACCATGCCGCGGATGATCCGCTCCTCGCTCACCGGCTCCGCGCCGTGCATCGCCAGCGTCTCCACCGTCTGGCCGTCACGCAGGATGGTGGTGGAGTCGGCGATGGCGGCGATCTCGTTGAGCTTGTGGCTGATGATGATGCAGGTGATGTGCTGCGCCCGCAGGCTTCGGATCAGGTCCAGCAGATGCCCGCTGTCCTCGTCGTTGAGCGCGGCCGTCGGCTCGTCGAGGATGAGCAGCCTGACGTCCTTGGACAGGGCCTTGGCGATCTCGACGAGCTGCTGCTTGCCGACGCCGAGGGTCTGCACCTTGGTGTCGGGCCGCTCGGCGAGGCCGACCCGGGCCAGCAGCCTGGCGGCCTCCGCGTTGGTCAGGTTCCAGTCGATGATGCCGCGCTGCGCCCGCTCGTTGCCGAGGAAGATGTTCTCCGCGATGGACAGGTAGGGGCTGAGCGCGAGCTCCTGGTGGATGATGACGATGCCGTCGGCCTCGCTGTCCCGGATGCTCCGGTAGCGGCACTCCTTGCCCTCGAAGCGGATCTCCCCCTCGTAGGTCCCGTGCGGGTGGACCCCGGAGAGCACCTTCATCAGCGTCGACTTCCCGGCGCCGTTCTCCCCGCAGATGGCGTGGACCTCGCCGCGGCGCACCGTGAGCGTGACCCCCGAGAGGGCCTTGACCCCAGGGAAGGTCTTGGTGATGTCTCGCATCTCCAGCAGGGTGTGCCCGGCGTCAGCTTGCGTCATCGAAGACCGCTCCTCGCTCCATCGCGCGTTGGGTGCTGCTGGGGGCGGCCCGGGGCCGGGCCGCTCCCGTCACATGCCGAGGTCGCTCGCCTTGTAGAAGCCGGAGTCGATCAGCTTGCTCTTGATGTCGTCCTTGGTCACGACGACGGGGGGAAGCAGGTAGGTCGGCACGACCTTGATCCCGTTGTTGTAGCTCTTCTCGTCGTTGACGTCCACCTTCTGGCCCTTGACGATCTGGTCGACCATCTTGGAGACCTGGTCACCGAGCGTGCGGGTGTCCTTCCACACGGTCATCGACTGCTTGCCGGCGATGATGTTGAGGACGTTCGCCTTGTCGGCGTCCTGGCCGGTGAGCACCGGGTAGCCAGGCCCCGGCTTGTAGCCCGCGCCTTCGAGGGCCTGGGCGATGCCGAGGGCCAGCGAGTCGTTGGGGGACAGCACGACGTTGACCTTCTTGCCGCCGGTGTAGAAGGAGTTGAGGCGGTTCTGCATCTCCGACTGCGCGGTGTCCGAACCCCAGCCCTGGATGCCGATCTTGGTCCAGTCGGCGTTGGAGGCCGGCGACTTGCCGGACGGCACGGTGAGCTCGCCGGACTTCACGAGCGGCAGCAGCACGTCCCACGCGCCGGAGAAGAAGAACTTGGCGTTGTTGTCGTCGGGGGAGCCGGCGAAGGGCTCGAGGTTGGCCGGCTTCGGCAGCCCTGACAGCTTGGACTTGATGTACTCGCCCTGCAGCTGGCCGACCTTGTAGTTGTCGAAGGTCGCGTAGTAGTCGACGTTCTCCGTGCCGTTGATGAGGCGGTCGTAGGCGACGACCTTGATCCCCTTGCTCTTCGCCGTGGCGAGGACCGGTGCGAGCGCCGTGCCGTTGATGGCGGCGATGACGAGCACCTTGGGGTTCTGGTTGACCATGTTCTGGATCTGGGTGATCTGCTGGTCGACCTTGTTGTCCGCGTACTGCAGCGTCGTCTCGTAGCCGGCCTTCTTCAGCAGGCCGTCGAGGTAGGAGCCGTCCTTGTTCCATCGTTCGAGGCTCTTGGTCGGCATGGCGATGCCGATGAGCGAGCCGGAGGCGCCGGTGGCCGCGCCGCCGGCGGCGGGGGCCGCCTCGCGGCTGGAGCTGCAGGCGGCGGTGGTGGCGAGCAGGGCGACGGCCCCGACGCCGGCGAGGACGGTCGTGACTCCACGGTTCATGAGGGGTCCCTCCTGTCGCGTCGAACCCGCGCGACATCGAGCGCGCCGGACGACGGAGCTCCGCCACCGGCCAGGTTTGTTGTCCGGGTGAACATATTGCCCGGGCGCTGCCGTGACAAGGCACCTTTACCAAATTGAGGCCTGCTGGCGATGTCCCCGTGCCGTCCGCCTCAGGAGGCCGGGACCCAGTCGGCGGGGTCCGACAGCACTCGGTCGAGCACCTGCAGGCTCGCCCCCACCAGCGCCGCGTCGCCCCCCTCGATGGCCGTCTCGACCCGCACGTCGCCCCACCTGGCGGCGAGCACCCGCCGGCGCACCTGCGTCTCGATGCCCGCACGGAGCTGCTCGTGGAGCGCCGCGTAGATGCCGCCGAGGACGACCTGCTCGACCCCGACCACGTTCATCGCCGTGGCGATGGCCATGCCGAGCGCGCAGGAGGCGGAGTCGAGTGACTGCAGGGCCGGCTCCTCGCCCCCGCGAGCCGCGGCGAGGAGCCGGTCGATCGGCTCGCAGACGTCGAGGCCGGCCGCGAGCAGCAGGGCGTCCTTGCCCGCGTACTGCTCCAGGCAGCCGGTCGCACCGCAGCGGCAGCGGGGGCCGTCCGGGTCGATGACGGTGTGTCCGATCTCCCCGGACCAGCCGTGCTGCCCGCCTGCCAGCTCGCCGTCCACCACGATGGCCCCACCGATGCCCACCCCGCCGGCGAGATAGAGGAACGACTGGGCGGCGTGTCCGCCGACGCGGGAGGAGGCCCGGGCGCGGACCTCCGCGCGTGCCGCAAGGTCGGCGTCGTTGCCGAGCTCGACGGGGACGAGGTCGAAGGGCTGATGGGACTGCAGCAGCGCGACGAGCGGCACTCCCTCCCAGCCGAGGTTGGGAGCGAGCAACACCAGGCCGTCGTTGCGCTGCATCATTCCCGGCACGGAGACGCACGCGCCCGCGACGAGGATGCCCTCGGCGTCGAGCCGGGCCACCGCCGGGGTCGCCAGCCGGACGAGCCGCCGGACCGCCTCGGCCGGGTCGCAGCCGCGGAAGTTGCCCTCGGCGTCGAGCTGGAAGATCGAGCTGCCGGCGAGGTCGGTGGCCCCGACCGAGATCCGGTCGACCTGGATCTCGAGGCCCAGCCCGACGACGGCGCGCTGCGCCGGGGCGAGCAGCATGCCCGGGCGCCCGGCCCGGTCGACCGTCTCGGGCTCGAGCTCGGCGACGAGCTGCCCGCGCAGCAGCCGGTCCACCAGGTCCGAGACGGTGGCCCGGGTGAGCCCCACCGAGCTGGCGATGCGGGCCCGGGTGGTCGGCGTCGGCGCGTCGACGATGTGCCGAAGCACGAGGGAGAGGTTGTGCTCGCGCAGGGAGGACTGCCGGGCGGCGCGAGGATCGGCCCGGCCGCGGTGCGGCCGTGGACCGATCGCGGGCCGGCGTCCGGGCGCCTCCTGCGGCGAGGCCTTCACCTCTTGACCGTACCGCGAGCGCTGCTTATGTTCATCCAGTCAACAAATAGATGACCGATCTGCCCGAGGAGCGACCATGGCGCGTCAGCCCACCCGCGACGACAAGTTCAGCTTCGGTCTCTGGACGGTGGGCTGGGAGGCGCGAGACCAGTTCGGCGACGCGACCCGACCGCGCCTCGACCCGGTCGAGGCCGTGCACCGCCTCGCCGAGCTCGGCGCCTACGGGGTCACCTTCCACGACGACGACATCGTGCCCTTCGGCTCCAGCGCCGGCGAGCGAGACGAGATCCTCCGGCGCTTCCGGGCCGCCCTCGACGAGACGGGCCTCGTCGTGCCGATGGTCACGACCAACACCTTCACCCACCCGGTCTTCAAGGACGGCGCCTTCACCTCCAACGACCGCCAGGTGCGCCGCTACGGCCTGCGCAAGGTGATCCGCAACGTCGACCTCGCCGCGGAGCTGGGAGCCGAGACCTTCGTCATGTGGGGCGGGCGGGAGGGGGCCGAG
>CALMNV010000090.1 GCA_937873285.1 uncultured Intrasporangium sp.
ATCTGAGGTCGACGACGGAGCCGGCGGTGTCCGTGACGGTGATCTGCTCCAGCACCAGCGCCAGCGCCTTGCGGGTGCTCTCGTCGACCTCGGCGCGGTGCTCGTCGTCCTCCAGCCGGTTCTCGTCTGCGAGGTGCGAGTGGATCTCCGCCTCGATGACGCTCTCCGGCACCGGCACCTCCACCTGCTCGAGCAGGGCTTCCAGCAGCTTGTCGCGCGCGGCGACGCCCTGGGCGAACTTGGCCTCGACGAGCGCGGCCCGCTCGACGTCGCCGCGCAGCTCCTCGAGGGTGTCGAACTCGGAGGCGAGCTGGGCGAAGTCGTCGTCGAGCTCGGGCAGCTCGCGCTCCTTGACGGCGGTGACGGTCACCGTGCAGTCCGCCTCCTCGCCCGCCCGGTCGCCACCGGCGAGCGGGGCGGCAAAGGTCCTCGTCTCACCGGCGCGCACGCCGAGAAGAGCCTCGTCGAGCCCTTCGAGCATGTTGCCGGAGCCGACCTCGTAGGAGACTCCGGTCACCGCGTCGACCTGCTCGCCGTCGACCTCGGCCGACAGGTCGATCGAGACGAAGTCCCCCTCGCGGACCTCGCGCTCGACCCCCTTGAGCGTGCCGAAGCGGGCGCGCAGCGTGTCGAGGCGGTCGCGCACGTCTGCGTCGTCGACCTTGGCCTCGTCGACGGTCAGCTCGATCGAGCCGAAGTCGGGCAGCTCGATCTCGGGGCGCTTGTCGACCTCGACGGTGAAGCTCAGGTCTTCACCGTCGGCGACGGGCACCTTGAGGTCGCTGATCTCCGGCTGCCCGAGGGGGCGCACCGCGTGCTCCTCGAGGGCCTGGCCGTAGAACTGCGGCAGGGCGTTGTTGACCGCCTCCTCGAGGACGGCGGCGCGTCCCACCCGCTGCTCGATGATCCGGGCCGGCACCTTGCCCTTGCGGAAGCCCGGCACCTGGATCTGCTGGCCGATGGCCTTCAAGGCGGCGTCGAGGCTCGGCTTGAGCTCCTCGAAGGGGACCTCGACGGTCATCTTGACCCGGGTCGGGTTGAGGGTCTCGAGCGCACTCTTCACTGCGGATACTCCATGGCTTCGGATTGGCTTCGGATTGGGCTTGGGAATCGGCTTCGGGCTGGCTGCGGACTGCTGCGACCGGCTGCGGACGGCTGCGCGCCCGAGTATGCCGTCCAGCGGCGCACCGGGCCCCCATGCTAGCCGTCGCGCGCGGGCCGCAGAAAACGCGTAGCGCGAGCCCGCCGGCCCTGACCGCTCGCGTGCCGCGTGCCTATGCTCGCACGCATGAGCACCGAGCCGGGCCCGTGAGCACGGGGCCCGCACCGCGCCCCGACGAGGGCACCCGCGCGGCCGCCGTGCTGCGCCCGGTGCAGCTGCTCAGCGCCGCGGTCGGAATGGGCGCGCTCATGCTCACCGCGGTGCGCGTCGCCGTCGACCCCAGCGCAGCCATGCCCTCGGCTGCCTCCGTCGCGGTCGTGCTGCTCGCGCTGCTCGTCGCGGCGCTCCTCATCCGCCGGACGGCGTATGCCGTGCCGGCCCTGCCCCCCGGCCTGCCGCGGGAGAACGCCGTGGCGACGAGCCTGCGCGTCTTCACCTCCACGACGACGGTCTGCACAGCGCTCGCGGAGGCACCGGTCCTCGTCGCTTTCGCGGTCTCCTTGGCGCTGGAGCCGCAGTCGTGGCTGCCGCTGCTCCTCGCGCTGCCGGGAGCGTTGGCCCTGTTCTGGCTGCACGGCTGGCCGTCGGCGCGCACCGCCGCTCGCGTCGAGGCCGCGCTCGAGGCGGGTGGAGCGCGCAGCCACCTCAGCGAGACCCTGGGCTTCGGCTCGCGCCCGTGACCGGGCCGACCCCGGAGCGCTGGCCGCGGGTCCTCACAGCTCGACGGTGCCCCCGCTGCGCCAGTAGCGCCCCTGCCGCCGGTCGAGGAAGCCCTCCTCGACGAGGTGGCGGCGCAACGCCGCGACATCCGGGTGAAAGGCGCGCAGCCGGGCGTTGACCTCGGCCTCCTCGTAGTGCACGCCGATGTCGAACTGCTGCGCGAGCAGGTCGAGCACGACCAGGCGCTTGCGCAGCTTCGTCGGGATGTCCCGCAGGGTCCCATCCTCGTTGAGGAAGGCCCGCAGCACCGCGTCCCGATGCCGCAGGGCCTCGCCGAGGGCTGGACGGTCCATGAGCACCACGGTAGGGGAAGCCACCGTGGAGCCGTGGAGCCTGTGGAGCGGGCGACGAGAATCGAACTCGCGTAGCCAGTTTGGAAGACTGGGGCTCTACCATTGAGCTACGCCCGCGCGGGCCGAGGCTCCGGCGACGTTCCGGGGCATGCGGTCCGAGGCGCTAGCCTACTGGTCGCGCACGATCTGCAAAATTGGCCCCGTCGACCGCGAGGCATGCGGGGGTCGGGCGGCGGGGCATGGCGCAGCTTGGTAGCGCGTCCGCTTTGGGAGCGGAAGGTCGCAGGTTCGAATCCTGTTGCCCCGACGAGGTGCCGGCCCTCCGGCATCCGAGAGGTGTTGGATCCAGCGCTCAGTCGAGCAGGTCGAGGCGCAGCTCGCTGATGGCCCGGCCCGCCGCGCGTCCCTTGGCCTCGAACCCGTCCGTCGGGCGCCACGCCGGCCGCTGCGTGCGGTATGCCGTGAAGCGCGGGTGGGCCGCCACCTCGGCGAGGACGTGCTCGGCGTAGAAGTCCTGGTCGGTGGCGACGAGGAGGTGACCGCCGGGACGCAGCACCGTGGCGAGCAGGTCGAGGTTGGGCTCGCTGACGAACCGGCGCTTGACGTGCTTCGTCTTGGGCCACGGGTCGGGAAAGAACAGGTGCACGGCGGCGAACGTCTGCGGCGTCACGCGGTCCTCGAGGAAGACCACCGCGTCACCCTGCTCGACACGCAGGTTCGACACGCCGGCTGCCTCTGCGCCGGCGAGCATCCGGGCCAGGCCGGGCAGGTGCACGTCCATGGCGAGCACGTCGTGGTCGGGGTGGTGGGCGGCATACGCGATGGCGGCATGCCCGTGACCGCAGCCGATCTCGAGGACGACCGGGGCGCACCGGCCGAACGCCGACCGCGCCTCGAACGGTCCCGCGGGCAGGGCGCGAAGCGGGCCCAGCCGCTCCAGCCGGTCACGGGTGAGCGACGAGTGCCGGCCGCGGCGCACGAAGCTGCGCACCCGCGCCGGGACGACGCCCTCGGGCAGGTCGGGCGGTGCCGGATGCCCCCGCGGCGGGGGGTCTGCAAGGGGCAGGGTGCCTGACGTCACCCGACCCACGGTAGAGGACGGTCCGCTGCCGCCCCTCCGGGCGCGTGGCGCACGACCCCCTGTCACCACCGACGCTGCTAGGAGCGCCAGATCGTCACGACGGCACGGTCATCCCCAAGCCCAGCGGCCGCGTTGTCGCACAGCCACTGCGACAAGCCGCCGAAACCCTTCGTGACGAAGGTCTCCGCCCGTCCCAGCATCCGGTCGGTGCCATCGACGAGCCGCTTGCCGCGGGCCTCGATGACTCCGTCGCTGTAGAGCAGCAGCGCGTCACCTGGACGCAGCTCGCCGGTCTCCCGAGGGAACTCGGCGCTCTCGACGACGCCGAGCACGGGTCCCCGGCCGTCACGGAGCAGGCCCCAGCGGCCAGAGCCGGCCGAGAACTGCGCCGCCGGCGGGTGACCGGCCGAGCCGATCGTGAAGCG
>CALMNV010000091.1 GCA_937873285.1 uncultured Intrasporangium sp.
TCGCCGTGGTCGCCGTCTCGGCCGTCGTCTACGCGCTGTCCTTCCTGCTGACGCGGGCCCTCTCGCGCTACCGGGAGCTGTCCGCCGACCGCGCCGGAGCGCTGCTGACCGGGCAGCCGTCGGCGCTCGCCTCCGCGCTGGCCAAGGTGTCCGGGGAGATGTCGCGCGTGCCCACCAAGGACCTGCGCCAGGCGGAGGCCTTCAACGCCTTCTTCTTCGCTCCCGCGCTGGCGTCCGGCTTCAGCCTGACCTCGCTCTTCGCGACTCACCCGCCCCTGCAGCGGCGCCTCGATCAGCTCGCGGGCCTCTCGCGCGAGCTCGGCAAGGCCGTGTGACGAGGGTGGGCTTCCTCGACGCGCTCCTCGGCCGGTCCAAGCCGGCCCCGCCCGACCTCGACCAGCTCTTCGGGCTTCCGTCGGCGGCGGTGACGCTGGAGGCGGCCGCCGGCTTCCGCCCGACGGGAAACGGGTCGGTGGCCTTCAAGGCTGCCGAGGGGGCAGGCTTCAGCGGCCTGCGGGAGCAGGTCGAAGGCCTGCTCGCGCTCGACGAGGGACGCTACCGCGCGGAGACGGACACCTTCGGCTTCACCTGGCTGGTGCGGCATACGACGCCTGACGACCTCGACGGGCTCGTCACCGACCTGCACGCCGTCAACAGCAGCCTCGTCGACGCCGGCTTCGGCACCGCGCTGCTCTGCACCCTCGTCGGGTTCAGCGACGGCACCAGGTCACTGGGCCTGGTCTACCTCTACAAGCGCGGCAGCTGGTATCCGTTCGCCCCGAGCGGGCCGGAGCGTCGGGACACCAGCCTCGAGCTGCAGGCGCGCTCGGTCCTCGAGCAGGAGCTGCGCATCGAGCCAGACCTGTCCCGGTGGTTTCCCGTCTACGGCGCGCCCGGGCTCTGACCGCAGGCCCGGGGCCGCCGGCTTCATCGAACCTTCACAAGACCTCTACCGGATGCCCGGGATGGGCGAGGCGATACTGAGCGCACCCGACCCGGGCCGGCTCACCATGCCGTGTCCCGGATCCACCTCCCACTCGAAGGACATCTCTTGCGTCGTACCACCCGTGCCGCAGCGGCCACCGCCGCGCTCGCGACCGTTCTCGCCGTCTCCGCCTGCGGGCAGAGCAGCCAACCTGCCGGCGGCGCCGCTGCCGGAAAGGCGGGTGCCCCGACCGGCTCCGTCCAGGCCGGCGCGACGGACACGCAGGCCTTCAACGACGCGGATGTCACCTTCGCGACGCAGATGATCCCGCATCACGCGTCAGCCATCCAGATGGCCGACATGGCACTGAGCCAGACGTCCAACGCCGAGGTCAAGCGCCTCGCGACCTCGATCAAGGACGCCCAGTCTCCCGAGATCGAGACGATGTCCGCCTGGCTTAAGGGGTGGGGCAAGCCGGTGCCCGCCATGACGGGCCAGGACATGGGCTCGATGGGCTCGATGGCCTCGGGGAGCATGTCCTCGCAGGAGATGGCTGCCCTGGGCAAGGCCGGCGGCGGCGCCTTCGACACCCTGTGGCTCGAGAGCATGATCAAGCACCACCGCAGCGCGGTGACGATGGCACAGACGGAGCTGGCCTCAGGTCGCAGCGCCGAGGCCAAGCAGCTCGCGCAGCAGATCGTCGACTCGCAGAGCAAGGAGATCACCGAGATGACCTCGCTGCTCGCGACGCTGAAGAAGTGACGTGACGGCGATGACGAGACTTCGTGCCACCTGCCATCGCCGCGGCGGGGCGCGCCGCCGGTTGGTCGCCCTGGCGCTGGCTGCCTTCGGAACCGCGGGCCTTGCCGCGTGCGGAGCCGGGTCGTCCTCGACCTCACCTCAGGCGGCGCCCCAGGAGTCGGCTCACGGCGCGCCTGCGGCCGGTGCCGGCGCTGCGGCGCTTCCCAGCTCACACGTCCACGGAGTCGGGCGCGACCCGGCAGACGGCGCGCTCTACCTCGCCACCCACGACGGGTTGTTCCGCCGGACGGACACGACCTGGCAGCGGGTGTCCCCGGTGATCGATCTCATGGGGTTCGCCGTCGCTGGGCCCGGCCGCTTCTACGCCTCGGGCCACCCGGGCATCGGAGTGGACTTCCCGCAGCCGGTCGGGCTGATCGAGTCCCGGGACGCGGGCAGGTCGTGGGTGGTCCGCTCCCGCGGCGGACAGTCCGACTTCCACACCCTCACGTGGTCGCCCAAGGGACTGCTGGGCGCCGACGACGTCCTGCGCGCCACGACGGACGGGGTCACCTGGCGCGACCTCGCCTTGGCGGAGCAACCCCGGGCGGTGGCCGCCTCCCCCGACGGGGCCAAGGTGCTCGCGACCACGGCGAACGGGCTGCGTGCATCCGCCGACTACGGGTCGACCTGGGCTCCCGTGCCCAACAGCCCGCTGCTGCTGCTCGTAGCGTGGGCGGACCCGAAGACGGTGGTCGGCGTGACGCCGGAGGGCGCGGCCACCGTCAGCACCGATGCCGGGCTCACCTGGGCCGACGCAGGTGCCTCCGTCGGTGCCGAGCCAGCGGCGCTGTCCGCGAGCCGGACTGCCGAGGGAAAGCTCGAGATCCTCGTGGTGACGTCCAAGGGCGTCGAGCGCAGTCTCGACTCCGGCGCTTCGTTCGGCTCTGCCCTGACCGGCTGAGCGCGCCGTCTGGCGGCTGGCTCGCCGCGCGCACGTCGGCGGCTAGGGTCAGTGCTGTCCGACGATTGGAGACCGCCATGCCAACCCAGTTGTCCGCCCTGTACCTCGACTTCGACAACTTCTTCGGAGGTCTCGTCGCCGCCGACCCCGCGCTGGCCATGACCTTCGTCGAGCGGCCGGCGGTCTGGCTCGACCGGCTGCGGAACACCTATGCAGGCGACTTGGAGCGCCGCTGGCTCATCACCCGCTGCTACATGAACCCGAGCGGGTGGGTCCCCCACCCGCTTCATGAGGGCGAACGGCTGTACTTCTCGCAGTTCCGGCCCTACTTCACGCAGGCCGGCTTCGAGGTGGTCGACTGCCCCAGCCTCACCCGCTCGGGCAAGAACGCCGCGGACATCCGGATCGTCATCGACGTCATGATGGCCCTGCGGGCCGACACCCGGTACGAGGAGTTCGTGCTGGCGTCGAGCGACGCAGACTTCACTCCGCTGCTGCAGGTCCTGCGGGCCTCGGACCGCCGGACGCTGTCGCCGCGTCCACCGGGCCGCCCGTGGCGGCGCCCCCCCTGCCTGGGACTCGTTCATCGCTCTGGTTCGGGAAGCGTATGGGGCGGCCACTGCGCCGCTCAACCTGGCGCGGCTGTCCTCCACCCTGCTGGGCAAGCTCGGACCGGAGGCCTCGGCCAGCCACTGGTTTGGGACCGGCTCGTTCGTCCGGGCCCTGCAGCAGGCGGAACTTCCGGGAGCGCAGTTCTCCCAGCACTTCGTCTGGGACGCTGGGCGGCACGAGCCGCCGGTCGCCGGGGAGCGGCGGCCGGATGTGCCTGCCGAGGTCGCCAAGTTCTTCCAGGCCTCCCGCCTGCCCGCCATTCCCAGCGACGGCTGGCCGGTCGTCTTCCGCGCGCTCGAAGCGTATGCCGCCATGCACGAGTTCAACCTCACGGAGTCCACCAAGTGGGCCCGGGACCACGCGGCCGCCCAAGGCCACGAGGTCCCCCGCACGGCGTTCACCTATGTCGTCCTCGCGTCCCGAGGCGAGGCCCCGCTCAACGCCCAACCGCCGCCGGAGGCCGCGGCGATCGCGCGGGCCGTGCTGCGCAGCGCGGTCCAGCGGGCTCGACTGGCCGGCTTCGAGGTGACCGCGGACGAGGAGGCGGCGCTCGCCAGCTGGCTGCAGGTCCCTGGCGACGACGAGCGGGAGGACGCGGACGAGCCGCAGGGCGCCGACGCGCTGGAGGGGCTTTCCTAGCGCGACCCGTGCGCCCGGCCCGCCGGCGGCGTCACCGCACGAGCACCACCGCGTCGCCGCGGGGACGGAACTCGCCGATGACCGTCCCGGCAGGAATCTCACCGGCCACGAGAAGACCCCCGCTGGTCTGCGCGTCCGCGAGCAGGACCAGCTCGTCCTCGCCCACGGTGGCCTGCAGGTGCGGCTGCACCCAGGCGAGGTTGCGCCGGCTGCCTCCGGGCACGAACCCCGCCTCGAAGGACTCCCGGGCCCCGGCCAGGTAGGGCACGGCGCTCGCCTCGACGACGACGCTGACTCCCGACGCGCGCGCCATCTTGTAGAGATGCCCGAGCAGCCCGAAGCCGGTCACGTCGGTGGCCGCCTCGATCCCGGCGGCCACTGCCTGCTCCGACGCCTCACGGTTGAGCGCCACCATGCTCGCAACCGCCTGCGGGAACACCTCCCCTGTCGCCTTGTGCCGGTTGTTGAGCACGCCTACGCCGAGCGGCTTGGTCAGCGACAGCGGCTGGCCGGCCCGGGCCGCGTCGTTGCGCAGCAGCCGGCGGGCGTCGGCGATGCCGGTCACGGCCATGCCGTACTTCGGCTCGGGGTCGTCGATGCTGTGCCCGCCGGCCACGGGGCAGCCGGCCTGCCGGGCCACGTCGAGCCCGCCGCGCAGCACCTCGCGGACGAGGTCGACCGGCAGCAGGTCGCGGGGCCAGCCGAGGAGGTTGACGGCGACGACGGGTCGACCACCCATGGCGTAGATGTCGGACAGGGCGTTGGCCGCGGCGATCCGGCCCCAGTCGTAGGGGTCGTCGACCACGGGGGTGAAGAAGTCCGCCGTGGCGAGCACCGCCGTGTCGCCGTCCAGTCGCACCGCTGCCGCGTCGTCCCCGTCGTCGAGGCCGACGAGGAGGTCGGCCGAGGGCACGCCCACCAGACCGCGCACCATGTCCTCGAGCTCGCCGGGCGGGATCTTGCAGGCGCAGCCGCCGCCGTGGGCGAACTGGGTGAGCCGGGACCTGGCAGGCTCTGCGACGAGCTGGTCGGTGGCCACCGTGGCGGGCTGGGTCATGTCGTCACTGTATGCCGCCGCGCCCGCACACCCGAGGCCAGCCGTCGCAGCGCCGGGCCCAACCACCGCCCGACGGCCGTCCACCACCGCCAGTAGGCGACGCCCGCCAGCAGGGACGCGGCAACGGCGAGCAGCGGGGCTCCCCGGAGGAGCTCGAGGACCTGCCAGTGGATCACATAGATGAAGAGGGAGCTGGCGGCGAGCACCCGGATGGGCCCCAGGAGCAGGCGGGGCACCCGGCTGAGGGGCCGCCACACGACGAGGAGCACGAGGGCGAGGGTGAGCAGGTCGCGGGACGGGCCGCCGGTGAAGGTGGCGATGCTGGCGGTCGCGACGAGGGTGACCACCACCCGATGACGCCGGGTGGTGGCGCGAGCGATGGACCAGCCGAGGAAGAAGAGGAAGAGCACGACGGGCGCCGAGATCTGCATGCTCGAGGTCGGCAGCTCGAACGGGTCGAGCCGCAGGGGCATCACCGCGGCGGTCAGCCCGAGCGGCACGCCGAAGGGAAATCGCTGCTCGAGCCGGTTGAAGGCCGGCACGACGCAGAGGGCGGCGGTGATGGCCAGCGCCAGCACCAGCGCCTCGATGAACCAGAACCGCCAGGGCGGCCCGAGGCGCGGCTCGCCGAAGGCCCAGTTGAGCAGGAGCAGGTTGCGCTCCTCGTAGTAGCCGCCGACGACGTGGGCGGTCGCGATCACGAGCAGCGCCGGCGCGGTGACCCGCGCCATCGCGCGCAAGGCCCTCGTGGTCCGTCCCCGCGTGGTGGTGTCGACGAGCTGGAAGCGGACAAGCTGGTAGCCGGTCAGCACGAACAGCGCGTTGGCGCTGCCCTGCAGCGAGAAGAGGTCGGCGTGCGTGCCGACGATGAGCACGATCGCCAGCGCGCGCAGCCAGATGCCGGTCTCCACCGTATGCCGCGCTCGCCACGACGGCGCCCCAGCCACGGCTTGCGGGCGCCCGTCTGTCCGCCGCTCCGCCTCGAGCTGCGCGACGGTGCGCAGGTGCCACGCGGACGGCAGGTGACCGAGCTGGTCCTCGAGGCGGATGGAGACCTCCACGTAGGACAGCGAGTCGCCACCGAGCGAGACGAACGTCGCGTCGGGCGCGACCTCGCGCCGGCCGAGCAAGACGGCATACAGCTCGGCCACCGACCCCCTCGCGGCCGGCTCGCCGGCAGGCTCGGCGGCCAGCGTCGCGATGGCGCGGTAGTCCGTCTTGCCCGTGGGCAGCACCGGGTGGTCCGCGACGTGAGCCACGTGCACCGCATGGCGCGGCACCGCGGCCACCGCCGCCACCTGGTCTCGGACGACGGCCTCATCGTGGCCGCTCGGACTCGCCGGGCCGCCCCGGACCGTCACGACGAGGCGCTCGTCCTCACCGCCGCAGCGGGCGTCGAGACCACCGCCACGCAGCCGCGCTTCCACGACGTCGAGGTCGACCCGGTGCCCGAGCACCTTGATGAATCGGGACCGGCGTCCGACGACCTCGAAGAGCCCCTCCGGGGTGCAGCGGCCGAGGTCACCGGTGCACAGACTTGTCACGGTCCGCCCCATGCCGAGGTCGGCGGGCGAGGTGGCGTAGCCAAGCATGACGTTGGGTCCGCAGTAGACGAGCTCACCGTCCTCGACAGCCAGCCCGCCTCCGGGCACCGGGATGCCGATCGACCCCGGATGCTCCAGGGCCAGGTGCGGGGGGAGGTAGGCCATTCGCGCCGTCGCCTCCGTCTGGCCGTACATGACGAACAGGTCCCAGCCGCGGCGCTGCCCGGACGCGGCCCAGTGGCGCACCCGCTCGGGGTCCATCCGCCCGCCGGCCTGCGTGACGTAGCGCAGCCGGGGCAGCTCCATGTCCTTGAACCCGACGCGCTCGAGCAGCTCGAAGGTGTGCGGCACCCCGGCCAGCGTCGTCGCTCCGGCCCGCCGGAACAGCGTCCAGAAGCAGTCGTCGACCACCGACAGCTCCGTGAGGAGCACTGCGGCTCCGCAGCGGAGGTGGCTGTGCAGCAGGGACAACCCGTAGCAGTAGCTGAGCGGCAGCGTCGTCACGGCGCGGTCGGTCTCGCGGATGGCGAGGATCTGCGCGATCTGGTCGGCGTTCGCTGCGAGGTTGGTCCGCGAGAGCCGGACCAGCTTGCCGGAGCCGGTGGAGCCGCTGGTGCTGAGGAGCAGGGCGAGGTCCGGATGCAGCCGATGACGGGAGCGCTCGCGGATGACGTCGAGGCGGCCGTCGGCCCGGATGATCACGTCGGGGTCGTAGTCGCGCCGCACGGTGGCCGACAGCGCCTCGGCGCGGCCGTCGACGAGGGCCACGACGTGCCCGCCGTCCAGTGCGGCGAGGTAGGCGACGACGGTGTCGAGCGTGTTGCGGGCCTCGATGAGCACGAGCCGGCGATCTCCTGCCAGCCGGTCGGCGAAGGCGTCGACGCGGGCGGCGAGGTCGGCGTAGGTCACCGTCTCCTCTGCCGTGAGCAGGGCGATGCGCTCACCGTGCTCGGGCCCGGAGGAGCGCCACCGCAGCGGGCCGGGCGCCGGCGCGAGGGGACTGGGCGGGGCCGGGGTCATGGCCGGTAGTAAATAAGGTTAGGCTATCCAAAGCAAGCCGGCCCTGCGCCTGAGCAGGTGCCCCTCCAGCAATCGACGAGGAGACCCCTTCGTGACGACCAGACGCACCGTGCTCCTCGCAGCCGGCGGCATCGTGACGACGATGACGCTGGCCGCGTGCAGCGGAAGCCTCAAGGCATCCGAGGCGCTCTCGCCTGACAAGCTGACGATCTACAGCGCGCAGCACGAGAACCTCACGGAGGCGTGGGCCCGGGCGTTCCGGGACAAGACGGGTGTGGACGTGCAGATCCGCTACGGAGGGGACTCCTCGATGGCTGCGCAGCTCGTGCAGGAGGGGGCGAAGTCACCGGCGGACGTGTTCCTCACCGAGAACTCCCCCGCCATGACGACGGTGCAGAATGCCGGGTTGCTCGGCTCCGTCGAGCCAGCGACGATCGCCCAGGTCCGCCCCGGCTACGCCCCGTCAACGCGTGCCTGGGTCGGCATCGCGGCCCGCGCCACCGCCCTGGTCTACAACCCGAGCCAGATCGCCGCGTCACAGCTCCCGCGCTCGATCCTCGACCTGGCGGACCCGAGATGGTCGGGTCGGTGGGGAGCCGCCGCGGGCGGCGGTGACTTCCAGGCGATCGTCTCAGCGGTGCTCGCCACCCGCGGCGAGCAGCAGACCCGGCAGTGGCTGGCGGGCCTGAAGTCCGGGGCGAAGATCTATCAGAACAACATCGCCGTCATGAAGGCCGTCAACTCCGGCCAGGTGCCGGTCGGGATCATGTACCACTACTACTGGTATCGCGACCAGGCGCAGAGCAAGGCCGGCAGCGAGAACACCAAGCTGCACTACTTCCGGGGTCAGGACCCGGGCGCCTTCGTCAGCCTCTCGGGAGGCGGTGTGCTGAAGTCGAGCAAGCGGGCCGCCGAGGCGCAGCGCTTCCTCGCCTTCGTGACGAGCAAGGAGGGCCAGGACATCCTCGCCAAGAGCGGCGCCATGGAGTATGCCGTGGGTGCCGGGGTCGCCTCCGACCCCGCGCTTCCGTCACTGGAGTCGCTGCAGGCTCCGCGGGTCGACCCGTTCACGCTCAACGGTCCGAAGGTCATCGCGCTCATGACCGACGCGGGCATCCTCTAGGGTGGCGACCCGTGCCGTCGGCGCCCTGCGCCCCGTGAGCACCATGGGCTCCGTGAGCGCCATACGCTCCGGGTCCGCGCCGCTGCGCGCAGCGGCGCTCCTCGTCGTGGCGCTGTCGG